>NZ_JAJCXD010000075.1:28611-79053 GCF_021056305.1 Actinokineospora sp. PR83 | reverse complement strand
CCCCGCCACACCCCGCCCGCAACGCCTGCCGACCACCCCACCAACCGCCAGTCCGGCTGCTGGCCAAACCGCCCCCACTGGGTGCAGCCGCCGACCACCCCACCAACTGCTGGCCCGGCTTCCAGCCGCCCGAACCCCACCGGCGCAGCAACAACCAACCACCCCCACAAACCGGCGGCCCCGCTTCCAACCACCGCGAACCCCACCGGCGCAGCGACAACCGGCCACCCCGAACCCCACCAAGCGCAGCAGCCGACCATCCCCGCGAACCGCTGGCCCGGCTACGCAGAGGCCCGGGTGGGCGGATGCGCTTGGCGGCCAACCAGCCACCCCCATGAACCGTCGGCCCGGCTACGCGAATGCCCGGGTAGGCGGATGCGCTTGGCGGTGACCACCCTCGCAACCGCAGGCCCGGCTACGCCCCTGCCCGGGTGGGTGGATGTGTTTGGCCGGGGGTGGCGATCATGTGCAAGCCTGCCTGGGCGGTGGGGCATCCCTTCAGCCCCACCCTGTCACGCTGGGCCGCATGATCGCCGTAGGGGCCCCGGCCAAGCACATCCACCCAGCCGGGCACACCCACAAGACCGGGCTTGAGCGCGGCACGGCCAAGCACATCCACCCAGCCGGGCACACCCACCACACCCCCGGCTTCAAGGACACGGCCCAGCGCTGCCCCGACACCGCAGCAAGACCCCGTGGCGGCAGTCCACCCCACCGCCACGAGGGCCCCGGCTCAGCCGAGCGTGCCCGTGGCCAGCAGCCCGCCGTCCACCCGCACCGTCTCCCCGGTGATCCACGCCGCCCGCTCCGACGCCAGGAACGCGATCAGCTCCGCCACGTCCTCCGGCGTGCCCAGGCGCTTCATCGGGTAGGCCGCCGCAGTCTGCTCCTCGCCGTCGGCGTACAGCGCTTCGGCGAACTTGGTCTTCACCACGCCCGGTGCCACCGCGTTGACCCGGATCTTGGGCCCGAGCTGCCAGGCCAATTCCTCCGTGAGCCGGATCAGGGCCGCCTTGCTGGTGCCGTAGGCGGCGATGACGCCGGTGGAGCGGATGCCCGCGACGGAGGCGACGTTGATGACGCTGCCGCCGTGTTCGGCCATCCAGGCCTTGAACGCGAGCTGCACGTAGCCCAGGGCGGCGACGACGTTGGTGTCGTAGATCTTGCGGACCGCGGCGAGGTCGGCCTCCATCAGGGAGCCGTAGACCGGGTTGATGCCGGTGTTGTTGACCAGCACGTCCAGTGAGCCGAACTCCTCGACGGTGCGCGCGACCACCGCGGCCCGGTCGTCGTCGCTGCCGGTGTTGGCGGTGGCGGCGAGGACGCGGGCGCCGGGGACGGCGGCGCGGATCTCCTCGGCGGCGGCGTCGAGGGCGTCCTGCTTGCGGGCGGAGATGGTGACCGCGGCGCCGCCGCGGGCCAGGTGGGTGGCCACGGCCAGGCCGATGCCGCGGCTGGCGCCGGTGATCAGGGCGGTCTTCCCGGTGAACTCGGCTGAAGTCATGCGGGCACTGTAGCTAAGCGCACGCTTAGTTTCGAGTCTGCCCACAAGTCGGTTGCGGGCGGCGCGTAGACTGGTCGCGTGGTCTCCACCGACTGACGTGCAGGAGGGCCCGCGAGTTCCGGTTCGCGGGCGGATGACCCCTGCCCATCGCCACGCTATCGACGGAGCCTTTCCTTGATCACCGCCACTGATCTCGAATTGCGCGCGGGTTCGCGCGTCCTGCTCGCCGACGCCACCCTCCGGGTGCAGGCGGGTGACCGCGTCGGCCTGGTGGGCCGCAACGGCGCGGGCAAGACCACCACCCTGCGCGTGCTGGCCGGGGAGGGCGAACCCTACGGCGGCAAGCTCACCCGGTCCGGTGAGATGGGGTACCTCCCGCAGGACCCGCGCGAGGGCGACCTGGAGGTCACCGCGAAGGACCGGGTGCTCTCCGCGCGCGGTCTGGACGAGTTGCTGCGCGAGATGGAGAAGGCGCAGACCGCCATGGCCGAGCACGCCGACGAGGCGGTGCGCGACCGCGCGGTCGCCCGCTACGGCAGGCTGGAGGAGCGCTTCGCCGGGCTCGGCGGGTACGCCGCGGAGAGCGAGGCGGCGCGGATCTGCTCGAACCTGGGCCTGGCCGACCGCATCCTGGCCCAGCCGGTGGGCACGCTCTCCGGTGGTCAGCGCCGCCGGGTCGAGCTGGCCCGGATCCTGTTCGCCGCCTCGGAGTCCGGCGCGGGCGGCGGGGCGGGCACGCTTCTGCTGCTCGACGAGCCGACCAACCACCTCGACGCCGACTCGATCAACTGGCTGCGCGGCTTCCTCAAGGGCCACAGCGGCGGCCTCATCGTGATCAGCCACGACGTCGACCTGCTGGCCGACGTGGTGAACAAGGTGTGGTTCCTCGACGCCACCCGCGGCGAGGTCGACATCTACAACATGGGCTGGAAGCGCTACCTCGACGCGCGCGCCGCCGACGAGAAGCGGCGCAGGCGCGAGCGGGCCAACGCCGAGAAGAAGGCGGGCGTCCTGATGGCGCAGGCCGACAAGATGCGGGCCAAGGCCACCAAGGCGGTCGCCGCGCAGAACATGATCAAGCGCGCGGAGAAGCTGGTGTCCGGTCTGGACGAGGTGCGCCAGGCCGACAAGGTGGCCAAGATCCGCTTCCCCGAGCCCGCTGCCTGCGGCAGGACGCCGCTGACCGCCGAGGGGCTGAGCAAGTCCTACGGCTCGCTGGAGATCTTCAGCGGGGTCGACCTGGCCATCGACAAGGGGTCCCGGGTGGTCATCCTCGGCCTCAACGGTGCGGGCAAGACCACGCTGCTGCGGCTGCTGGGGGCGATGGAGACCCCGGACTCCGGTCGGGTGGTGGCCGGGCACGGGCTGCGGTTGGGCTACTACGCGCAGGAGCACGAGACGCTCGACCACGCCGCGAGCGTGTGGAGCAACGTGCGGCGCGCGGCGCCGGACACGCAGGAGCAGCAGTTGCGGTCGCTGCTGGGCACGTTCCTGTTCACCGGTGAGCAGTTGGACCAGCCCGCGGGCACGCTGTCCGGCGGTGAGAAGACCCGGTTGGCACTGGCCGGGCTGGTCTCCAGCGCGGCCAACGTGCTGCTGCTCGACGAGCCCACGAACAACCTCGACCCGGCCAGCCGCGAGCAGGTCCTCGACGCGCTGCGCCGCTACACCGGGGCCGTCGTCCTGGTCACGCACGACCCTGGTGCGGTGGAGGCGCTGGAACCCGAGCGGGTGATCCTTCTCCCAGACGGCACCGAGGACCACTGGTCCGCCGACTACCTCGAACTGGTGCAGCTAGCCTGAAAACTGGCCGTTTTCCAGGGATCTTGTAATCGGGGATCACGCAGCGTCCCCGTTCCTGCATCTGCTGTGACGCCGCCTTTTGTTGACAGTTCGTCATCTCGTCTGGCATTCCTGCGTTTCGTGTTCGATCATTGCGGCGGTAGGGGTCTCACGTGACCCCACCACTTCGCGATGGAAGGCGGACAACGTGGCTGACCTCAAGAAAGGCGCGCGGATCACCGGTGCCACGCGCGACAAACTTGCCACCGACCTGAAGAAGAAGTACGAGAAGGGTGCGAGCATCCGCGCCTTGGCGGAAAGCACGGGGCGTTCGTACGGCTTCGTCCACAGAGTCCTGTCGGAGTCGGGCGTGACCCTGCGCGGCCGCGGCGGGGCCACCCGGACGAAGAAGAAGCCGTAACACCGTTTCCCGCCCCGGCCCCGGCCGGTTCGATTCAGCGGGGCGGGATCGGTGTCGTCGGTGCGGAGTCCGGTTCCACCGAGCCGGGTCGCACCCTGGTCCCCGCCCGGTCCCGGGGGTCGCCCGCCGCGGCGAACGCCACCACGGCACCGAGCAGCACCACCGGGTAGACCAGGTAACCCCAACGGGTCGCCGGGGCGAGCAGGATCGCCGCCCCCAGGCCGGACGCGGTGCGCAGCATGGCGTCGGCCGCCGTGTGCGGCGGGCGCAGCAGCAACCAGGCGGTGACGGCGACCGCCGCGGCCACCAGCAGCACCAGGGCGAGCACGTGCCCGACCGGGCCGGTGGCCGCGATCAGGTGACCGGGCAGCGGGCTCGACGCCGGGGAACCGGCCCGGCCCAGGCCCACCGGGAACTTGATCACGTGCTCGACGAACGACGCCGGGTCGACCAGCAGGACCGGCAGCACGATGGCCGCGGCGCCGCCCGCGAGCCAGCCGAGGAACGCCGCGAGCCCGCGGCCGCCCCGGTGCGCCGCCACGCCCACCGCCAGCACGGCGGCGGCGGGCAGGGCGGTGAGCTTCATCGTGATCAGCACCGCGCACAGCAGCCCGGCCCAGCCGGGGTGGGCGCGGTAGGCCAGCGCGCCGCCCAGCACGACGAGCGCGACGACGGCGACGTCATCGCCCGCGACCGCCAGGGTGAGGGCGGTCAGCGGGCTGACCAGGAGCAGTTGCGCCGCACCCACCGGGACCCCGGGCCTGTCCAGGACCCGCCAGGTGAGCGCGAGCGCGGCGAGGGTGACCACCAGGAAGGCGATCCGCGCGTCGGTGAGCGGGTGGTCGCCGAAGAGCGCCCGGGGCATGCCGAACACGGTCATGGACGGCCCGTAGGGCGTGTAGTCGTCGGGGTGCGGGGCCCGGTTGAGCGTGTCCAGGTCCAGGTAGGGCGTTCCGTCGGCGAACAGGGCGCGCGCCGATCGCTCGATCACCCAGACTTCCGGCTGCGCCGGGAAGGCCCACGGCCACTGGCCCCAGACGAACGCCGGGGACCGCTTGACCACCAGCACGCCGATCGGCACGAGCGTCGCGGGCACCCAGGCGACGACCGCGGGCGCCCAGCGCGAGCGCAGCCCTCGCCCCGCCCCGCCGGTGAGCGCGATCCACAGCGTCAGCACCAGCGCGGCCAGGTAGCCCACCGAGGCGGAGTTGCCCCACACGCGGTAGCCGTAGAACTCCGAGGCGAACGCCGTGGCGAGGGCGAAGGCCGCGCTGACCCCGTAGAAGGCGAGGTCCGGCCGCAGGGCCCGGCTCAGCGGCATCCGTGTCCCCTCCCGATTCCGTCGGTCAGGCTACCCAGCCCCCCGCCCCCTGTGGACAACCGCCCGCACTTGTCGGCGGGGTGTGGGAAGTTGTGGCGGCGCAACGGTGTTGTACCGGGGCTGAGGGAGAGGGGGCACCGTGGAGAGTCCACGACGTCTGATGGCCGGGGCGGTCCGCGCCGCCGACGCGCCCAAGGGCCTGCGGAAGGGCACCGTGCGCCGGGTGTTCGCCTTCAGCGGACGCCACCGGGCCAGGCTGCTGGTGTTCCTGCTGCTGACCGTGGTGTCGGCGGTGCTGGCGGTCAGCTCGCCGCTGCTGGCGGGCCGGGTGGTCGACGAGATCGTCGGCCGGGGCACGGTGTCGACGGTGGTGTGGCTGGCGGTGGCGATCGCGGGCCTGGCCGTGCTGGACGCCGGGTTGGGGGTGGCGGCGCGGTGGCAGTCCAGCCGGGTCGGTGAGGGCCTGATCTACGACCTGCGGCGCGCGGTGTTCGAGCACATCCAGCGGATGCCGGTCGCGTTCTTCACCCGCACCCGCACCGGGGCGCTGGTCTCCCGGCTCAACAACGACGTCATGGGCGCGCAGCGGGCGTTCACGACAACCCTGTCCGGGCTGGTCACCAACGTGATCCAGCTGGTGCTGTCGCTGGCGGTGATGCTGACCCTGTCCTGGCAGGTGACCCTGCTGGCGCTGGTCATGCTGCCGGTGTTCGTCCTGCCCGCCCGCCGCATGGGCAGGCGCATGGCCGACCTGCAACGCGAGTCCGCCACCCTCAACGCGTCGATGACCACGCAGATGACCGAGCGCTTCTCCGCCCCCGGCGCCACCCTGGTCAAGCTCTTCGGCCGCCCCACCGCCGAGGCCGAGGAGTTCGGCGAGCGCGCGGGCCGGGTCCGCGACATCGGCATCCGCACGGCCATGGCCACCCGCTGGTTCATGACCGCGCTCCAGTTGGTCTCCGCCCTCGCCCAGGCCCTGGTCTACGGCCTCGGCGGCTACCTCGCGCTCACCGGGCAGCTCGCCGCGGGCACCGTGGTCTCCCTGGCCCTGCTGCTGACCCGCCTCTACAGCCCGCTGACCGCCCTGGCCAACGTCCGCGTCGACGTCATGACGGCGCTGGTGTCGTTCGAGCGCGTCTTCGAGGTCCTCGACCTGCCCCCGATGATCACCGAGCGGAGCCGGACCACCCCGCTGCCCCCGGGACCGGTTTCGGTCGAGTTCGCCGACGTGCGCTTCGGCTACCCCGCGGCGGAGGAGGTCTCCCTGGCCTCGCTGGAGGAGGTGGCCGTGCTCGACCGGCGCGAAGCCCGCGAGGTCCTGCACGGCGTCTCGTTCCGGGCCGAACCGGGTCAGATGATCGCCCTCGTCGGCTCCTCCGGCGCGGGCAAGTCCACCATCGCCTCCCTGCTGCCCCGCCTCTACGACGTGGACAGCGGCTCGGTCCGCCTGTCCGGAGTGGATGTCCGAGACCTGTCCTTCGACACCCTCCGGGACACCGTCGGCGTGGTGACCCAGGACGGCCACCTCTTCCACGACACCATCCGGGCCAACCTCTCCTACGCCCGCCCGGAGGCGACGGACGACGACATCCGCGAAGCCCTCCGCGGCGCCCGCCTGGCCTCCCTGCTCGACACCCTCCCCGACGGCCTGGACACCGTCGTGGGCGAACGCGGCTACCGCCTCTCCGGCGGGGAACGCCAACGCCTCACCATCGCCCGCCTCCTGCTGGCCCACCCCCAGGTCGTCATCCTCGACGAGGCCACGGCCCACCTCGACTCCGAATCCGAGGTCGCGGTCCAGGAAGCGCTGACCCACGCCCTGCGCGGCCGCACCGCCCTGGTGATCGCCCACCGCCTCAGCACCATCCGCGCCGCCGACCGCATCCTGGTGGTGGAGGACGGCCACGTGGTCGAACAGGGCACCCACGACGCCCTGCTGTCCGCGAACGGCCGCTACGCCACCCTCTACCGCACCCAGTACGCCAAATCCACCACCGCCGCCTGATCCCGCCCGCTTGACCCCGTCCTGCGTCGACAGCGCACCTCGGTCGGAAAGTTTCCCCCCGCGCTTGACCATGCCGTAGCGGCATGGTTTCAACTGGGCCCCGATCGGCGTTCTGATCCGGCTGCACGGCCGGGTTTCGAGTGCGGCGCACCGCGGGTGCGCCGAGGGGGAGGTAATCGCACATGCGAAGGTCGTTGTCCGTGACCGCGGTCTTGACCGCCGCGGCGGCGTTGGTGACACCGGGGGTGTCGTCGGCGGCGCCCGCACCCGCCACAACCGTGACGTGGGTCCAGTGCCCGGCGGACGTCGCGGGTCGGGGCCTGGAGTGCGGGACGCTCCAGGTGCCGCTGGACTACCGGGAGCCCGCGGGGCGCAAGATCGAGGTGATGATCTCCCGGCTGGCCAGCGCGAACCCGGAGAAGCGCCGGGGCATCCTGCTGACCAACCCCGGTGGGCCGAGCCCGGGCCTGACGTTCCCGGCCGACCTCAAGAGCTTCGGTCTGCCGCAGAGCGTGTTGGACGCCTACGACGTGATCGGCGTCGACCCGCGCGGCATCGGGCACAGCACGCCCGCGACGTGCGACCTGACGGAGGAGGAGCAGTTCGCGGGCAGCGTCCCGCCGTACGCCGTGACGCCCGCCGACGTGCGCAAGCGGGCCGTCGAGGTGCGGGAGGTCGCGCGCAAGTGCGCCGCGTCGTCGACGGCGTACCTGTTGCCGCACAACACGACCGCGAACATCGCCCGCGACCTGGACCGGGTCCGCGCCGCGCTGGGGGAGCGGAAGGCGTCCTTCCTCGGCTACTCCTACGGCACGTACCTGGGCGCGGTCTACACCACGCTGTTCCCCCGGACCACCGACCGCGTCGTGATCGACAGCAACCTCGGTGCGGGCGGGTGGGACGTCGAGGGCGGCCGCATGTACGGCCGCGGCGTGGAAGACACGTTCCCGGACTTCGCCGAGTGGGCGGCGGCCCACCCCGAGTTCGGCCTGGGCAGCACGCCCGAGCAGGTGCGCGCGAAGTACTTCCAGCTCGCCGCCCGCCTGGACAAGGCACCGATGCAGGGCTTGACCGGCCCGCAGTTCCGCATGCTCACCTTCGGGCGCCTCTACGCCACCGGTGACGCGGCGTTCACCAGGATGGCCGAGGAGTGGAAGGCGTTGGACACGAACACGCCACCGCCGTCGGACAACACGCCCGTGCCCCCGGGGCTCGAAAACCTGATCGCGGGCCGCCACTACGTGGTGTGCGGTGACTCCCGCTGGCCCACGTCGGTGCGGACCTACGAGCGCAACGTCGCCGTCGACCGGGTCCGCCACCCGATGTTCGGGGCGGCGGCGGCCAACATCTACCCGTGCGCCTTCTGGCCGGACCCCGTGGAGCAGCCGGTGCGGATCTCCGACCGTGGACCGCGCAACGTGCTCATGGTGCAGAACGAACGCGACCCCGCCACGCCGCTGGCGGGGGCGCGGACGACGCGCCGCGCTTTCGGGGACCGGGCGGCGATGCTGACCATCGACCAGGGCGGGCACGGCGCCTACGCCCTGGGCAGGAACAAGTGCGCCAACGACGAGGTGACCGCGTACCTGCTCGGCGGGCAGCGCCCGGCGCACGACCTCAGGTGCGCCGCCGAGACCCCGGCCCCGACTTCCGCCGGGGTTCCGCTCCCGACCATCGGGTAGCGCTTCCGGGCAGCTCCGCCACCGACCGCGCCGCGTGCCTGTTCGCTCTGGAACAGGCACGCGGCGCGGTCGTGCGCTGGGAACGCTTCGTGTGCCGGTGCGTCAGGGGAGCTGGGTGCCCAGGTGCGGTACGCGGCTGCCGTAGATGTCGAGGTACTGGGCGTTGGCGGCGTCGCCGCCCTCGGCGTTGGAGCTGCGCCACAGGGGGAGGGTGACCGACTCGGCGGTGGCCAGGTCGTGCAGGCGGGCGAGGAGCTGGTTCCACAGGTAGGCGTTGCTCAGCGTCGACAGCGACGCCGTCACCGGGGCGGCCGTGGGGTAGGCGACGTCACCGGGGCCGGTGAGGGTGTCGAGGGTGACCGTGGCGTGGTCGAGCAGGCGGGAACCCGCGCGCACCGGGGAGGCCACCGACGTGGTCACCGAGGTGACGGCGACGACCGGGACCCCCGCTTCCCGCGCCGTGGCGGCCAGTTCGACCGGGTAGTGGTTGATGCCGGAGTTGGAGAACACGAACAGCAGGTCGTGGCCGGAGAGCGGGACCTCGGCGAAGACACCCGCCGCGAGACCGGGTTCGCGCTCGGCCGCCGTGGCCTGGCGGGCACCGCCGAAGACCTGGAGGCGGTCGGTGAACAGCGGGCGGACGCAGGCCAGGCCGCCCGCGCGGAAGAAGGTCTCCGCGACCGCGGCCAGCGAGTGGCCCGCCCCCGCGGTGAGCACCAGCCCGCCCGCCCGGATGCCCGCGAGCATCAGCTCGGCCACCTCCCGCAGCGCCTCGTCGTTGCGCTCACCGACCGCGGTCAGGTGCCGGGACACCAGGTCGCCGTAGACGTCATCGGCCATCAGTTGTGCTCTCCTCGGTTTCCGGGCAGGTCGTGGGGGTGGTCGGCGTCGGTGCCGTCGGCGACGTCGGCGCACGGGACGTCGAGCACCGGGTGGGCGCGCAGGTACGGGCGGGCCCCGGTGTCCCCGTGGGCCGCGGCGGCCACACCGGGCCAGTGGGCGCGGCCGAGCAGGACCGGGTGGCCGGGAACACCCGCGTAGGAGGCCCTGGCCAGCGCGTCGGGGTGGGCGAGCGCGGCGAGGCGGTCCACCGCCGCGCGGGTGACCCCGGGGGTGTCGACCGTCAGCACCACCACCGCGTCCGCGTCGGCGGGCAGCGCGGCCAGGCCGACCCGCAGTGACGACCCCATACCGGTGGCCCAGTCCGGGTTCCGCACGACGGTCGCCTCCAGCGGCGGCACCTCGTCCGCACCGGCGCCGAGCACCACGACCACCGGGTCGCACCCGCCCAGCGCCACCAGCGCGTGCTCGACCAGCAGGCCACCACCGAAGGGCACCAGCGCCTTGGGCATCCCGAACCGGCGACCCCCACCCGCGGCGAGCAGCAGCCCGGCGACCCGGCTCACCCGGGCAACCCGGTGAGCCGGAACAGCGCCCGCACACCCAGGTCGCGGGTCGGCGATCGGC
Source organism: Actinokineospora sp. PR83 (assembly GCF_021056305.1). Classification (NCBI taxonomy): domain Bacteria; kingdom Bacillati; phylum Actinomycetota; class Actinomycetes; order Pseudonocardiales; family Pseudonocardiaceae; genus Actinokineospora; species Actinokineospora sp. PR83. Next base: position 68,871 of record NZ_JAJCXD010000075.1, on the reverse strand, counting down.
CCGCGGCGATGGCCACCACCGGAGCCGCCCCAGGGGCACCGGCGCCCCGGTCCTGCCGGGAGGCGCGGTCGGCGGGCACCCGCTCGTCGGCAGGCAGCCCGGCCCCGGTGTGCGGCACCCGGTCCCCGCGCTGCTCGACGGTCACCCGGCTGCGGGGTGAGCCGGAGGCGTTCGCGGGCATGGCGCGAGCTTAGTGGTCGGCTCCGGCGGACCAGCAGGGGTTGATCAAGTCAGCGGAGCCGGTCCCGGTGCCCGGTCCACCGGGCGGACGGATCACCCGATCCGGTCGATCTCCTCCGCCGGGTACGGGGTCTGCCTGCTCTCCCGCTGGAACCGGCGGTAGAAGTCCGCCATCACCTCGGCGACCGGGGCGTGGCGAGTGAGGATCGCCGCGACCCGCGGCGGAATCCCCGTCGGGTGTTCCCCCCGGGCGCACGCGCGGACGAACGCGGCGCGATCGTCCCCTTTGTACCCGTACAGGGCGGTGACGAGCCAGCTGACCAGGTGTGCGGCGGTGTAGCAGCGGTCGTAGGTCCGGTGCCCGGCGAAGAAGGCGGACTCCTCCTCGGACAGGGCGAACCGGGAGGAGATCGCCAGGCCGTAGTCCGCGAAGTACAGCCGCTCGCCGTCGGTCAGGACGTTCTGGAAGTGGGCGTCGAAGTGCAGGAGGCCACGGGCGTTCATGAACGAGGTCCCGGCCCGCAGTTCCCCCTCGACCATGGCGCAGGCCCGCTCGGCGGCCCCACCGCCTGCTTCGACCTGGGCGCCCAGCCAATCGTGCAGGTTCTGCGGGACGTACTCCAGGAACAGCGCGATGCTCGCCGGGGAATCCCGCAGCCCCTCGATGCGGCGGCGCACCGCCGACCCGCCTCCCCAGTGGGCGACGGCCTCGTCCACGTCGGCCAGTTCCTCGGGGAGCGCCTGCCCCGGGTGCGGCAGCACCCGCCAGTGGTACGTCAGCGGGAAGCCCTCGTGGTCCTGCGCGAGCACCCAGTTCGTCGTCGTGGTGTGCACGGCCAGTTCCCGCCAGGCCCCGAAGCCCGGCCCGCCGATGAGCCCGACGCCGTAGTGGCAGAAGGCGGGCAGCCCGAACAGGTTCGCCGTGGACCGGGCGTTCTCCGGTCGCAGTTCCAGCTCGGTCAGCGGCACCCGTTTGACGAAGACCGGGGTCCCGTCGACGTCCAGCAGCGCCGTCGTCCCGCCGATGCCGGAGCCCACCGGCTCGGCGCCCTCCACGAGGTCGCGCAGTTCGCGATCACTGCACAGGGCCAGCGCCGTGGAAACGGCACCGTAAGCGGTCAGACGCGCACCGCGCGACATGTCAACGCCTTCGACGATCGCCTCCCCGGGGCTCCGACGCGCAAGGGTTGTCCGCCAACGGTTGCCGTCGACACACCAGTTCCCGCCTGCACCCGGCGCGGGCTGAGGCGAGCACGACACGGTGCCCGGTCGCCCGGTGGGAACGTTCCCCGACCACGGTACCGGGCACGTCCTCGACGTGGCCACGACGCCGACGCCGGACCGGGAACAGCACGTCGGGCGGGTGCCCGTCGGGTGTGCGCACGCGGTCGACCGCTCGGCCGTGACGGTGGTCTCCCGGGGGCCGTGGGGGGTGAACGTCCGACCTCGCGGCCGTTTGTGGGGTAGTGTCGGCTTCGGTCGGGATCACCAGCCGCCCGCACTCGGCGGGCGCGATCCCCCACCAGTCCGATCCGGTTCTGCCGGTCGGGGACGGGAGCACCGGCCTGTTCGGCCCTCCGCTCGCTCTGCCACCTCACGGCTGTCGCGGTTCGTCATCACCGTCCGCGACCACCCGCGCTCCGAGGTCCGCCGCGCCGCTCCGCTCCCTCGTCGCCCGCGACCACCGCGCGGCCCCGCACCGGCCCGACCGGACGGCGAAGACGGAGGTCCCGTGATCCACCCCGCACCGGGAAGACCCAGCCACGACTCTGGCTCGTTCGCCCGGGGCCGAGCAGAGGCCGTCCGCGCCGAGGGCGTCGAACGCGTCCGCGCGGGCCGCACGGTCGCCAGCTTCGCCCGCGACAGCGGCGACCGCCGCGACCTGCTGTCCATGCTCGACCTCCCGGACCCGGACGCCGAATCCGACGCGGAGGCGGACGCCGAACCCGGCACGGTCCCGGCCTACGACGCCCACGCCCTGTCCGCCGCGCTGGAGGCCTACGTCCGCGCGGTGGCCACGACCATCGGGGTACCGCCGGAGGGCGTCACCTGCGAGGTCACCGACACCGCCACCGCCTACCTCGCGCTCAGCCGCCGCGTCCCCGAACACCCCGGCCGCGACCTGATGCTGCTGTGGACCGAGAGCCAGGGCTGGGTGGTCTCCGTGGAGACCCGCCCGGTCGAACCCGGCGTCGTCCTCGCCCGACTCGGCGGCGACCCCGTACCCCCACCGCTGGCGGTGGCGGGCCTGGTCGCCCACGCCCTGCACCCCGACGGCCCACCCCCGGCGCAACCGAGCACGCCGCTGGACCGCTCGGCCCTCGTCGAGCGCCTCAGCCGCTACCTGCGCTGACCCCCCCCAGAAACCCACCCGGCACGGACACGCGCCCGCGTGCCCGTCCAACCTGTCAGGAGCAACACGATGACCCAGGGAACCGTCAAGTGGTTCAGCGGCGCGAAGGGGTTCGGCTTCATCACCCCCGCGGGCGGCGGCGCCGACCTGTTCTTCCACCACTCCGCGGTCCACGCCTACGACCCGGCGGGCCTGCCGGACTCCCAGGCCGTCGAGTTCGAGGTGGGCGAGGGCCGCAAGGGCCCCGAGGCCACCGCGGTCCGCGCGGTCTGACCGCGCCCTCCCGCCACCCGGCCCCGAGCACCCCACAGGGTGCCCGGGGCCGGGTTCATTTCCAGGACCACCCACCACCGCAGCCGCCGCCCACCCACACCCCACCGGCCCAGCGGTCGGCCAAGCCGACCCTCGCCAGCCCGGCGCAGCCGCCGATCACCCAACCAATCGCAGGTCTGGCGGCCAGCCACGCGAAACATCAGGTGCGCAGCCGCCGCCCACCCCACCAACCGCCGGCCCATCAACCAGCCACGCGGAACCCGCTGTGCGCAGCCGCCGACCACCCCCGCAACCGCAGGCCCGGCTACGGAAATGCCCGGGTGGGTGGATGTGCTTGGGTGGGGGTGCCGATCATGTGCAAGCCTGCTTGGGCTGTGGGGCATCTCTTCAGCCCCACTCGGTCACACTGGGCGCATGATCGGCGTAGGGGCCCCGCCCGAGCAGATCCACCCACCCGGGCACCACCACCAAAGACCGGCGCTTTAGAAGCCCGACCACCCCGCGCTATCGAATGTGGTCGATGATCAAGCCGGTCATCAAGTCCGGAGCCTCCTCGGGCACCCAGTGCGACACGTCCTCCACCATCTCGAACCGGTAAGGCCCGCTCACCCACTTCTCGCACCCCAGCGCCGCCGTCGACCCGATCGCCGTGTCCTCCGTGCTCCACACGTACATCGTCGGCACCGCCACCCGGTCCGGGATCGGGTTGTGGTGCATCGCCCGGTACCAGTTCAGCGCGGCCGTGAGCGCCCCCGGCTCGCTCATCCGGCCCACGTACTCGTCCACCGCCGACGGTGGGATCTTCCAGTCGAAGATGCGCCGCAGCAGCGCCGCATCGTCGGCCAGCAGCTTGCGCTCGGCGGAGCGCTCGCGGAAGACCGACATGTACTGCGAGCGCTGGTGCTGGTCCTCGTCCTCGCGCAGCGCGGCGTGCAGGGCGCCGGGGTGCGGGACGGACACCGCGGTCAGCGTGCGCACCCGCTCGGGGAACGACGCGGCCACGTTCCACGCCACCGCCGCCCCCCAGTCGTGGCCGACCAGGTCGAACTCCGGCCAGCCCAGCGCGTCGGTCACCGCCAGCACGTCGGTGACCAGTTCCTCCATCCGGTAGTCGAGGACGTCGTCGGGGCGGACGCCGGGGGAGTAGCCGCGCTGGTCGAACGCCACCGCCTGCCTGCCCGCGTGGCCCAGCACCGCCACCTGGTGCGCCCACTCCTGGGCGGCCTGCGGGAACCCGTGCAGCAGCAGCACCGGCGGGTCGCCGGGACCCCCGGCGGAGATGCTGTCGAAGGTCCCGTTCGTCGTCTCGATCTGGCCGTACTCGCTCACCCGGGGAGGTTATCGGCACCCACCGACAGCCCCTGTGACGTGGGTCGCGGATGCCACGCCAGGCCGGGCGGGTGGGCCGCGGCGAAGATTGCACCGTGAACAACGCCCCGCAACCCCGACCGCACCTGAGGGTGTTCGACCCGGCACCCGGTCGTGGCGTCCGCGCCGTGGTGCTGGTGCTGCACGGCGGCCGCGAGCGCAGCCACGCCCCGGTCACCCGCCACCAGCTCGCCTACCTGCGCATGGTCCCGTTTGCCCGCGACCTCCACCGGCGCGGCGCCGACGCGGGTGTCGCCGTCTGGCTGCTGAAGAACCGCTACCGCGGCTGGAACGCCCCCGACCTGGACGCGGTCCGCGACGCCGAGTGGGCACTGGAGCAGGTCCGCGCCGCCCACGGCGACGTGCCGGTCGTGCTGGTCGGGCACTCCATGGGCGGGCGGGTCGCGCTGCGCGTGGGCGGTGACCCGTCGGTGGTCGCGGTGGTCGGGCTGGCGCCCTGGTGCAAGCCGGGGGAGCCGGTGGAGCAGCTCGCGGGCCGGGCCGTGCTCATCGCGCACGGCGTGCTGGACCGGATGACCGACCCGCGCCTGTCCTACGACTTCGCCCGCCGGGCCCGCGCCGTGACCGACCGGGTGGTGCGCTTCGACGTGCCGGGCGAGGGGCACGCGATGCTGCGCAAGGCGGGGAAGTGGACCCGGCTGGTGACCGGTTTCGCGTTGGGTGCCCTCGACACCCAACCGATCGACCCGGTCATAACGAATGCCTGGCGAACGCCCTCGGTGGAGGGGCTCCGCGTTCCGCTCTAGGAGGTAGCAGTGACGGTCGAGAGGCAGCGCGTTGCGGTCGTCGGGAGCGGGGTGTCGGGTCTGACCGCCGCGTACCTGCTCCAGCGTCGTCACGACGTGACCCTGTTCGAGGCCGACCACCGCCTCGGCGGGCACGCCCACACCCACGACCTGCCCACCCGCGACGGTGGGCTGGCCCAGGTGGACAGCGGGTTCATCGTGCACAACGAGCGGACCTACCCCAACCTGCTGCGCCTGTTCGGCGAGCTGGGGGTGGCCACCCGCGACTCCGAGATGTCGATGAGCGTGCGCTGCCGCGGCTGCGGCCTGGAGTACGCGGGCGCCCTCGGGGTCGGCGGCCTGTTCGCCCAGCCCAGGAACCTGGCGAACGGGCGCTACCTGCGGATGCTCGCCGAGGTCAAGCGGTTCCACGGGCACGCCCGCCGGGTGCTGCGGGAGGACCCCGGCGAGATCACCCTGCGCGCCTTCGTCGTCGTCGGCGGGTACTCCCGCTACTTCGTCGACCACTTCCTGATCCCGCTGGTCTCGGCGGTGTGGTCGGCGGGCGCGGAGCTGTCCATGCGCTACCCGGCGCGCTACCTGTTCGAGTTCCTGCACCACCACGGGATGCTCGCGGTCACCGGGTCCCCGCAGTGGAAGACCGTCGTCGGCGGTTCCCGGACCTACGTGGAGCGCGCGGTGAAGGGGCTGACCGCCGTGGAGGTGTCCACCCCGGTGCGGGCCCTGGTCCGCCACGCCGACCACCTGGAGGTCCGCGACGACGCCGACGTGGCGCACCGGTTCGCCAAGGTCGTCCTGGCCACCCACCCCGACCAGGCGTTGCGCCTGCTGGTCGACCCGACCGCGGCCGAGCGGGAGGTGCTCGGCGCGTTCGAGTACTCCCGCAACGAGACGCTGCTGCACACCGACGCCACGATCCTGCCCGCCGCGCCCGCCGCCCGCGCCTCGTGGAACCACCTCAAGCCCGCCTGCTCCTCCGACAGCGGCCCGGTCAAGGTCAGCTACCACATGAACCGCCTCATGGGGCTGTCCGAACCGGAGGACTACGTCGTCACCCTCAACGCCCCCGAGGAGGTCGACCCGGAGCGGGTGCTGCGCCGGATGGACTACGAGCACCCGATCTACACCCCGGAGTCGCTGGCCGCGCAGCGCCGCCTGCCCGAGCTGACCGGCGACCGGCTGGCCTACGCGGGCGCCTACCACGGCTGGGGCTTCCACGAGGACGGTTGCGCCTCCGGTGTCCGGGCCGCCGAGGCGCTGGGCTCCCGGTGGGTGAAGTGACCGGATCGTCCAGTGGGTCTGCCAGGCGCACCGCGGCGGTCGAACCGGTGGTGGTGCCCGCGCTCTACGACGCCACGGTCAGCCACGTGCGGCGCGAGCGGATCGCCGACGACTTCTCCCACCGGGTCTACACCTGGCTGGTCGACCTCGACCGGCTGCCGCGGCTCCCGGTCTGGTTGCGACCGTTCGCCCGGTTCGAGGCCCGCGACCACCTCGGTGACCCGAACCGGTCCATCAAGGACAACCTGGTCGCCTGGTTGGCGGGCCAGGGCGTGGAAGTGACCGGTCGGGTGTTGATGCTGGCCAACGCGCGGGTACTCGGGTACGTGTTCAACCCGCTGACGGTCTACTGGGCGCACGACGCGTCCGGTGCGCTGCTGTGCGTGGTCGCCGAGGTGCACAACACCTACGGCGAGCGGCACTGCTACCTGCTGCGGACCGATGAGGACGGTCGCGCCGCCACCACCAAGGAGTTCTACGTGTCACCGTTCCTGGCGATGGGCGGCCACTACCTGATGCGCCTGCCCCGGCCAGGTGCCAGGCTCGCACTGACGGTGGCCCTCCGGCAGAACGGCTCGACGCCGTTCACGGCCACCCTGTCCGGCGTCCGGACACCCGCGACACCCGCGGAGGTGCTGAGGATGGTGCTGCGGCGACCGCTCATGACGCAGCGGGTCAGCGCCCTCATCCGCCGCCACGGCATCGCCCTGTGGGCGCGTCGCGTCCCGATCGCGCGCCGCCCGCGGCACGTCCCGCAAGGAGGAGTCCAGTGACCGAGACCCCGCTCCGGCGCGGCGAGACGTCATCCGCCAGTCCCGCGCAACCGCGCCCCCACGACTGGGACGGGCTGTTCACCCCGCCGGTCAGCCCCTTCCGGGCCCGCATCGCGCGGGGCCTGTTCCACAACGCCGTGCGCACGCTGCCGGTCCGGGTGGTCTTCCCCGGCGGGCGGCGGATCGGCGCGGGCGGACCCGACTCCCCGGTCATGCGGATCCCCCGGCCCACGGCGTTCTTCCACCGGCTCGGCGCCGACGCCAAGATCGGCTTCGGCGAGGCGTACATGGTCGGCGACTGGACCAGCAACTCCCTGGCCGAGCTGCTGACCGAGTTCTCCGCCAGGATGAGCACCCTCATCCCGCCGAAGTTGCAGGCGTTCCGCCGCTGGGTCGACCCCCGCCGGCCCGGCGACGAGGAGAACACCGTCGAGGGGTCCAGGGACAACATCCACCGGCACTACGACCTGTCGAACGAGCTGTTCGAGACCTTCCTCGACCCGACCATGACCTACTCCTCGGCGTGGTTCGCCCCCGGTTCCACCGACCTGCACCAGGGCCAGCTCCGCAAGATCGACGGCGTGCTCGACCACGCCGGGGTCGTGCCGGGCTCGCACGTGCTGGAGATCGGCACCGGCTGGGGCGCCCTGGCCATCCGGGCGGCCCGGCGCGGTGCCCGGGTCACCTCGCTGACCATCTCCACCGAGCAGAAGCGCCTCGCCGAGCAGCGCGTGCAGGAGGCGGGCGTCGCCGACCGGGTGCAGGTGCTGCTGCGCGACTACCGCGAGGCCCAGGGCAGCTACGACGCCGTGGTCAGCGTGGAGATGATCGAGGCGGTGGGGGAGCGGTACTGGCCGACCTACTTCGCCTCGGTCGACCGCCTCCTCAAGCCGGGCGGGCGCTTCGGCCTCCAGTCGATCACCATGCCCGACGACCGGATGCTGGCGACCAAGGACTCCTACACCTGGATCCACAAGTACATCTTCCCCGGCGGGATCATCCCCTCCGCGGAGTCGATCGACCGCACCCTGGCCCGGCACACCGGGATGCGCGTGCACGCCTTCCGCGACTTCGGCCACGACTACGCCGAGACGCTGCGGCAGTGGCGCCACCGGTTCACCGACCAGTGGGCCCGGGTCGCCGCCCTGGGCTTCGACGAGACGTTCCGGCGGATGTGGGAGTTCTACCTCGCCTACTGCGAGGCCGGTTTCCGCTCCGGCTACCTCGACGTCCGGCAGTTGTCGATCGGCCGCTGACCGGGGCCCCGCGGGTCGGGTGATCTTGACCGGTCGCCCGGCCCGTATCGTCTGCTGGCAACCTGCGGCCCGGTCGGGCGTCTTGCAGGATGAGTGGGACAGTCCCGCGACATGGCCTCCAGGAGAGCTGGGTCTCGATGAGCTACGGACACGGACAGCGGCAGCCGGGGTGGCAGCAGCCCGCACCGGGACGCCCGGCACGCGACCCGCGCTTCCGCCCGCCGGGCCGCCCCGCACCCGGCTACGGCGGTCCCGGCGGCCCGGCTGGCCCCGGTGATCGCGGTGGGCGCGGCGGCTACGGCCCCCCGCCCGCCCCACCGCGCCGCAAGCGCCGCTGGCGCAAGGTGGTCCTGACGGCCCTGCTGCTGATCGTCGCCCTGTTCGCGGGCACCTGGATCTACCTGGAGACCTCGCTCAACCGCGAGGCCGCCCTCGCCGACTACGAGGGCAGGCCCGCCGCGGGCGCGGGCACCAACTGGCTCGTCGTCGGCTCCGACAGCCGCGAGGGCCTCTCCGCCGAGGACCAGGGCAGGCTGAACACCGGCGCCCCCGAGGGCCGCCGCACCGACACCATCATGCTGATGCACATCCCGGACAACGGCACCAAGCCCACCCTGGTGTCGCTGCTGCGCGATTCGTACGTGCCGATCCCGGGCAAGGGCAGCAACAAGCTCAACGCCGCCTACTCCTTCGGCGGTCCCGCCCTGCTCGCGCAGACCGTCGAACGCGTCACCGACCTGCGCATCGACCACTACATCGAAATCGGCCTCGGCGGCTTCGCCGACGTGGTCGACGCGGTCGGCGGCATCGAGATGTGCCCGCCGGAACCCCTCAAGGACCCGCTCGCGGGCATCGACCTGCCCGCGGGCTGCCAGGAACTCGACGGCGCCAACGCCCTGGGTTACGTCCGCACCCGGGTGGGCCCCCGCGCCGACCTCGACCGGGTCATCCGCCAGCGCGAGTTCATCTCCGCCCTGACTGACAAGGCCACCAGCGTCGGCACCCTCATCAACCCGTTCCGCCTCTTCCCCCTCCTCGCCGCCGCCCCCGACGCCGTCACCGTCGACGAGGGCGACCACCTGCACAACCTCCCTGGCCTGGCCCTGGCCATGGCCAACGGCGAGCTGGTCACCACCACGGTCCCGTTCAGCGGCAGCAAGAAGGTCGGCGGCCAGGACGTCATCCTGTGGGACAAGCCCAAGGCCCTGGCCCTCTTCGAGGCCCTGCGCACCGACGCCGAGGTCCCGGCCGACGTCATCGTCGGCCCACCCGCCTAGCCCGGCACGCGACTGCCCGCCTGCTCGCCGAGTGGGCGGGCAGTCGCGTGTCCGGCGTGCTGGGGGTCTTCCCGCCGCTCGGAGTGGTCTGTCCGGCGCTGTCGCGGTGACACCGCGCGCCCGTACACTCGCTCGCTGCACCCGCCCCGGCGTGCAGCGAAGGAGGACACGCGTGACCACCCTGCGCACCCGTCTGTCCCAGGCCATGACCGCGGCAGCTCTCACCGCCGCGGGCCTCACCCTGGCAACCCCGGCCACCGCGACCCCGGCTCCCCGCCCACCCGCGGTCACCCACGGCCCCTGCCAGTTCACCGCCACCCCGGACGACCCCGCCGTCCGCCCGGTCCCGCTGCCCCCGGACCCCCGGCACACCCCCGACCGCGGCAAGGTCGAGGTGAAGCTGTCCACTTCCCAGGGCCCCATCACGGTCACCCTGGACCTGGCCAAGGCCCCCTGCACGGCCCTGAGCTTCCTGCACCTCACCCTGCACCGCTTCTACGACGCCACCACCTGCCACCGCCTCACCGCCTACCCCACCCTCAAGGTCCTCCAGTGCGGCGACCCGAGCGGCACCGGCGAAGGCGGCCCCGGTTACCGGTACCGGGACGAACTGCCCACGGACCTCCCCCCGTACCCGGGCGACACCACCGGCTACCGCAAGCTCTACGCCCGCGGTGTCCTCGCCATGGCCAACGCGGGCCCCGACACCAACGGCAGCCAGTTCTTCCTGGTGTACGGCGATTCCGCCCTGCGCGCCAACTACACGGTCTTCGGCACCGTCGACGCCCCCGGCCTGACCACCCTGGACCGGGTCGCCGCCGCGGGCATCGTCCCCACCGCAGGGGACCCCGCCCCGGTCGACGGCACGCCCGCGGCCACCACCACCATCGCCAAGGCCAGGATCACCGGCTTCCGCTGGTGACCCCGCCGGTCCCGGCCGGGCACCCCGGCCGGGACCTGGCGAGCCGCAGGCGTCCGCGGAGCGTCGAAGACCATCGGCGCCGCGAACCAGCACATTGAGTGAACGTCGGGGCACTCAGACCCCGACGAGTCGGTGAAACGACCTGTTCGGACCAGTTCGCGTAAGCGGGGCGTGAGTGTCCAAGATCGAATGGGTGAACCGGGCACATTCGTGTTTCTGTGCGGGGTTGTCTCGCTAGCGTCTGGCCTGCCCGATCCCGGGCAGCGGGGACTTCGTGCCGGAGGCGCAGCAGATGAAGTGGACACAGCGGGTCGGAGCGGTCGTCGCGGGGTGGGTGGTCGCCCTGACGGTGATCGCGCCCGTTGCGCAGGCGGAGGCGGCGGCGCCGCTGTCGCTCAGGGAGTGTTCGGCCGAGCTGTACCAGGGGGACCGCAGGCTCGGGCCGCAGACGCTGCCCAAGCTGGGGTCGGTGGGCTTCCAGACCGCGCTCTACAGCCGGACCGGCCTGCGCTCGACCGAGGACTTCCTCGGCAGGTACTACGACGACGCCGCCAACAGTTGGCGCTACCCGCCGCAGGACGGTTACGTCCTCAGGGGAGACGGCACGCCCGTCAAGTGGGAGCAGACCCTGTTCCGGGGCCAGCGCATCGACCGCTACGGCAGTGAGTTCGGCGGCTTCCTGGCCCCCGAGGGGCTCCCGTACACGACTCGCTCCATCCCGCCGTCCAACCTGGTCGGGAACCCGGCGGCCGGGTGCAACTACCACATCTACAAGGTGCTGCGGCCGTTCGACGTGAACGCAGGCCCGATCGCGCCGTGGTTCTACCAGCTCGGCGGAGGGCTCCAGTACCAGCTCAACGGCGCGCTCATCCCGGGTGCACCCGGTCAGGTGAACGTGATGTGGTTGCTGGGTAACGGTTACCTCGAACGCATCGTCTAAAGTGGTAGGTGTCCGGCCCACCCCCGACGTGGGCCGGACACCCCCGCCTCACGCGGCGCTCGTGCGCCCGCGCAGCACCTCCAGCGCCTTGTCCGCGTGCACCGCGAAGCGCAGCTCGCTCTTGATGGCGTCCAAGACCGTGAAGTCCGTGTCGATGACGAAGGTCTTGCGCTTGGTCAGCAGCGGGCCGAACTTGCGGCGTACCCCGAACCGGGTGGCCACGACACCGTCCGGGTCGGACAGCAGCGGGTAGTCGAACGAGTTGACGGTGGCGAACCGGGCCTGCTTGTCCACCGGGTCCGGGCTGATGCCGACCCGGTGCGCGCCCACCTCGGCGAACTCGGCGGCCAGGTCGCGGAAGTGGCAGCTCTCCGCGGTGCAGCCGCCGGTCATCGCGGCCGGGTAGAAGAACAGCACGACCGGGCCGGTGGCCAGGAACCCGCTCAGCGAGCGATCGGCCCCCTTGTCGTCCTTGAGGGTGAAGTCGGTGACCTTGTCCCCGGGTTTCATCGGAGCGCTCCTCGTTCCTTCGGTGGCAGTGGGAAGAACCCGCTGGTGCGGGCAACGTAGTCGGCGTACCCGGGCCTGCTCGACGACAGGTGCTTCTCCGTCATCGGCTTGCCGGTGCCCCTGGCGAGGGTGAACGTCATGGCGATGGGGGACAGGACCGTCGCCGCTCCCGGCCAGGAGGCGCAGGCGAGCAGGTACAGACCCCACCACACGGCGGCGTCGCCGAAGTAGTTCGGGTGGCGGGTGTAGCGCCACAGGCCGGTGTCGAGCACCTTCCCCTTCGTGGACGGGTCATTGGCGAACGCGCTGAGCTGGCGGTCGCCGACGGTCTCGAAGGTGAACCCGACCAGCCACACCGCCACCCCGACCCAGGCCAGTACGCCGAACGAGTCGCCGTACTGGGCGGCCTGCACCGGCAGGGACACGAACCCCATCACCGCGGCCTGCACCAGGAACACCCGGACGAACACGTGCCGCCGGGGATCGCCCTTCGCCCGCCGGGCGATCTCCACGTAGCGGCGGTCCTCCGGTTTGCCGTGGTTGCGGACGTGCAGGTGCACGGCGAGCCGCGCACCCCACACCACGGTCAGCGCGGTCGTCACCAGCCGCAGCGCGAGGTCGCCGGTCGACAGAGCGCAGGTGACCACGGCGACGGCAGCGAAGCCCAGCCCCCACGCGGTGTCCACCGTGTCGTACCTGCCCCGGGCGAGGCTGACGCCGAACGCGGCGACCATCACCACCAGCACCACACCGAGGCTGATCAGCGCGTTCGACAGCAGGGTCACGGCGAGACCTTCTCCTGCGGCCGGGCGACCCCCGCGCGGTGGGCCAGCAGTTCCGCGCGGGTGCGCGGCAGGCCCGACGAGCCGACCGCGGTGGGCCGCACGGCGAGGACCTGGTCCACGCCCATCCGGTTCTCGGCGAACGCCAGCCCGCCCCCGGCCAGGTAGAGGCGCCACACGCGGGCCTGCTGCTCACCGACGATGGCGACCAGCTCGTCCCACTTCTCCTCCAGCGTCTCCGCCCACGCCCGCACCGTCCACACGTAGTGCTCGCGGATCGACTCCACGTCGCGGACCTCCAGGCCCGCGCCCTCCAGGAGGTCGACGGTCTGCCCGACCGGGCGCATGTTCATGTCCGGGGCCACGTAGGACTCGATGAACGCGCCGCCGCCCTGCGCCGTGGCGCCGCGCGACATCTGCTGCAACAGCAGCCTGCCCTCAGGCTTGAGCATCCGGAACAGGGTGGCGGCGTAGACCGGGTAGTTGCCCGCCCCGACGTGCTCGCCCATCTCCAGGGTGCCGATGGCGTCGAACAGGCCGTCGTGCGCCTCGCTCAGCTCCCGGTAGTCCTGCAACCGCACCTCGACCCGGTCGGTGAGCCCCTCGCGCTCCAGGCGGTCGAGGATGAACTGCCGCTGCTCGCTCGACAGGGTGATGCCCAGGACCTCGACGCCGTAGTGCTTCGCCGCGTGCACCGACAGCGAACCCCAGCCGCAGCCGACGTCGAGCAGCCGCATCCCCGGGCGCAGCCCCAGCTTGGTGCACACCAGGTCGAGCTTGTCGCGCTGCGCGTCCTCCACGGTGTAACCGGGCTCGCGCGAGGTCCAGTACGCGCAGGAGTACGCCATCTGCGGGTCCAGGACGCGGCGGTAGAACTCGTTCGACAGGTCGTAGTGGTGGGCGATGGCGGCGCGGTCGCGGGCCCTGGTGTGCTCGGTGCCGCTGAGCCGCGCCTCCTCGGCGGGCGCGGGCGGGCGGGGACCGACCACGCCGAGCCGCACGCCGGTGCCGAACAGCCCCACCTTCTCCCGCAGGGTCAACCGGGGCGGGGCGATCCTGCTCTCCCGCTGCAACGCCCAGAACAGCGACAGCGCCTCGTACAGGTCGCCCTCGACGTCGAGGTCCCCGGTCACGTACGCCCGCGCCAGACCCAGCTCGTCCGGGTCCCAGAGCAGCCTGCGCAGCGCCCGCCTGCTGCGCACCACGCCGACCGGCCCGCCCCGCGGCCCGGCCTCGCTGCCGTCCCAGGCGCGCAGCCGGATGGGCAGCGGTGCGCCGAGCACGCGCTCGACGACCCGGGCCAGGGTGGTCGCTACTGGTGTGGATCCGGCCACCGCGGGGCCTCCGTTCGTCCGGTGGGCTGTGAGGTCTGGTGGGGGCGCCACCGCAGGGGGTTCGGGACCGCCGTCTCGCGGGATTGGCGGGCGCGGTGCGATCATCACCGGATGACCCAGGTGGTGACCCCCGAACGGCGGTTGGCCCACGCGGTGAGCGAGGTCTTCGCCCCCGCCGTCGTCGTCGTGCTCCTCCCGCTGGCCGTGGCCTGGTCGGCCACCGGCTTCGACCCCTGGTGGACGCTGGTGTGGGGGTTGGAGGTGGCCCTGTTCTCCAGCGTCATCCCGATGGCCTTCATCATCCGCGGCGCCCGCCGGGGCCGCTGGGACACCCACCACGTCCGCGACCGCGAGCACCGCTTCCTGCCGCTCATGGTCGGCCTGGTGTCCACCCTGGTCGGCCTGGCGATCCTGGTCCTCGGCGGTGCGCCGCGCGAGGTGCTCGCGCTGTCGCTGTCGATGCTGGGCACGCTGGTGGTGTGCATCGCCATCACCCGCCGCTGGAAGGTCTCGCTGCACGCGGCGGTGGCCGGGGGAGCGGTGGCGATGATCACGCTGCTGTACGGGTGGTGGTCGCTGCTGCTGCTGGTGCCGCTGGTGGCGGTCTGCTGGGCCAGGGTGGTGCTGGGGGAGCACACGGTGGCGCAGGTGGTCGTGGGCTCCCTGCTCGGCCCGGTCTTCGGCGGCGCGGTGTTCCTGCTGGTGCGGTGACCGCCCGACTCAGTAGTCCGTGCGGTCCGCCTTGGTGTCCCAGGCGGTGAACGGGGCCTGCTCGGTACCGGTGCGCACGTGGGTGACCCGCAACGGCCACTCGGACCGGGGCAGGGCGAACACGTCGTAGAACACGCGGTCGTCGAAGCCCGCCCGTTCGGCGTCGTGGCGGTCGGCGGCGTAGAGGACCGCGTCCACCCGGGCCCAGAGGGCGGCCGACAGGCACAGCGGGCAGGGCTCGCAGGAGCTGACCAGGACGCAGCCGGTCAGCTTGAAGTCGCCAACGGCGCGGCAGGCGGCCCGGATCGCCACCACCTCGGCGTGCGCGGTGGGGTCGAGGTCGGCGGTGACGCGGTTGACGCCGGTCGCGACGACCTCGCCGCCCTCGCCGGGGCGGACCACCAGGGCGCCGAACGGGCCGCCGCCGTCGGCGACGTTGCGCTCGGCGAGGGCCACCGCCTGGCGGAGCCAGTCGTCCGGGGCGCTCACCGCGGTGTCCCGTCGACCATGGCGTCGGTCACGGTCATCGCCGCCTCCTCGGGTGCCCGCCCCGCGGCGGGCAGGGGTGGTCGCAGGTCAGTGGCGGTCTGTTCGCCGACCGTTATCCGGGACACCGATTCCGGGGTCATCGCCCACCTCGCTACGGTCGGGAAGTGGTCATCCTACCGATCGGTACGCCGGGCGCCAGGTTCCCGAGTACTTGCCCGTCCGATAGTAGGACGTCAAACTAATACCGGTCCGTCGACGTCGTCGGTCCACGAGTGCCAACCCGGAGGTCTCCATGCCCGCCGACCTGCACCGCCCGGCCCACCCGGTGCGGTTCGTCACCGCGGCCAGCCTGTTCGACGGGCACGACGCGGCGATCAACATCATGCGCCGGATCCTGCAGTCGCAGGGGGCCGAGGTGGTCCACCTCGGGCACAACCGGTCGGTGCGCGAGGTGGTGACCGCCGCCATCCAGGAGGACGCGCACGGCGTGGCCATCAGCGCCTACCAGGGCGGGCACGTCGAGTACTTCAGCTACCTCGTCGAG
Source organism: Actinokineospora sp. PR83 (assembly GCF_021056305.1). Classification (NCBI taxonomy): domain Bacteria; kingdom Bacillati; phylum Actinomycetota; class Actinomycetes; order Pseudonocardiales; family Pseudonocardiaceae; genus Actinokineospora; species Actinokineospora sp. PR83. The sequence continues at coordinate 53,111 of NZ_JAJCXD010000075.1, read as the reverse complement.
CTGCTCGCCGAGAACGGCGCGGGCCACGTCAAGGTCTTCGGCGGCGGTGGCGGCGTCATCGTGCCCGAGGAGATCAGGCTGCTGCACTCGCGCGGGGTGGCCCGCATCTTCTCCCCGGAGGACGGTCAGACCCTCGGCCTGCCCGGGATGATCAACTCGATGATCGCCGCCTGCGACACCGACCCGGCCACCCTGGCCACCCCCGCGCCGGACGCCCTGCTCGCCGGGGACCACGCCGCCCTGGCCAGGACCATCAGCGCCATCGAGGCGGGCACCGTGCCCGCGGACCTGCGCGCCGCCCTCGACCGGCCGCACCGGCGGGTGCCGGTCCTGGGCATCACCGGCACCGGCGGCTCCGGCAAGTCCTCACTGACCGACGAGCTGGTCCGCCGCCTGCGCATGGACCAGCAGGACAAGCTGCGGGTCGCGGTCATCGCCGTGGACCCGACCCGGCGCAAGGGCGGCGGCGCGCTGCTCGGCGACCGCATCCGGATGAACTCCCTGGACGGGGACCGGGTGTTCTTCCGCTCGCTGGCCACCCGCAGCGCGGGCTCGGAGGTGCCCGACGGGCTGGCCGACACCATCGCCGCCTGCCAGGCCGCCGGTCACGACCTGGTCATCGTGGAGACCCCCGGCATCGGCCAGGGCGACGCCGCGATCGTGCCGTTCGTCGACACCTCGCTGTACGTGATGACCCCGGAGTTCGGCGCGGCCTCGCAGCTCGAGAAGATCGACATGCTGGACTTCGCCGACGTGGTGGCGATCAACAAGTTCGAGCGCCGCGGCGCCGAGGACGCCCGCCGCGACGTGGCCCGCCAGCTCGTGCGCAACCGGGAGGCGTTCGGCCGGTCCTGGGAGGACATGCCGGTCTTCGGCACCAGCGCCGCCACCTTCAACGACGACGGCGTCACCGCCCTCTACCAGGAGCTGCGCACCCTGCTGGGGGAGAAGGGCGTGGCGTTCGGCGAGGGCGCGCTCCCGCACGTCGAGGGCCGCACGTCGACCTCCGCGGCCACCGTCGTGCCGCCGCAGCGCGCCCGGTACCTCTCCGACATCGCCGAGACCGTCCGCGGCTACCACCGCCGCACCGACGCCCAGGTCGACGCCGTCCGCGAGCGCGCCGCGCTGACCTTCACCCGCGAGGCCCTGGCCCGTGCGGGCGCCCCGACCGACGACGTGGACCGCCTCGCCGCCGAGGCCGCCCGCCGCGTCGACCGCGACACCGAGGACCTGCTGGCCCAGTGGCCCGCGACGGTCGAGCAGTACCGCGCGGAGGAACTGGTGGTGAAGATCCGCGACAGGGAGCTGCACACCCGGCTCTGGCGGGAGACGCTGTCCGGCAACAAGGTCCCGCGCGTCGCCCTGCCCCGGTTCGACGACGACGCCACGCTGGTGCGCTTCCTGCGCAAGGAGAACCTGCCCGGCGCCTTCCCGTTCACCGCGGGCGTCTTCCCGTTCAAGCGCGAGGGCGAGGACCCGGCCCGCATGTTCGCCGGGGAGGGTGACGCGTTCCGCACCAACCGCCGCTTCAAGCTGCTCTCCGAGGGCAACCCGGCGACCCGCCTGTCCACCGCGTTCGACTCGGTGACCCTCTACGGCCGCGACCCCGACACCCCGCCGGACGTCTACGGCAAGATCGGCACCTCCGGGGTGTCGATCGCGTCCCTGGACGACATGAAGGCCCTCTACGCGGGCTTCGACCTGACCTCGCCCACCACGTCGGTGTCGATGACGATCAACGGCCCGGCCCCGACCATCCTCGCCTACTTCCTCAACACCGCCATCGACCAGCGCGTGGACGCGTTCGTGGTCGAGCACAACCGTGAACCGTCCGAAGAGGAGCGCCGCGAGATCACCGCGTGGGCGCTGGCGAACGTGCGCGGCACGGTGCAGGCCGACATCCTCAAGGAGGACCAGGGGCAGAACACCTGCATCTTCTCCACCGAGTTCAGCCTCCGGATGATGGCCGACATCCAGGAGTGGTTCATCCGCAACAAGGTCCGCAACTTCTACTCGGTGTCCATCTCCGGCTACCACATCGCCGAGGCCGGGGCGAACCCGATCAGCCAGCTCGCCTTCACCCTGGCCAACGGCTTCACCTACGTCGAGTCGTACCTGGCCCGCGGCATGGACATCGACGACTTCGCGCCGAACCTGTCGTTCTTCTTCTCCAACGGCATGGACGCCGAGTACTCGGTCATCGGCCGGGTCGCCCGCCGCATCTGGGCCATCGCCCTGCGCGACCGCTACGGCGCCGCGGAGCGCTCGCAGAAGCTCAAGTACCACGTGCAGACCTCGGGCCGCTCCCTGCACGCGCAGGAGATGAACTTCAACGACATCCGCACCACGCTGCAAGCGCTGTGCGCGCTCTACGACAACGCGAACTCCCTGCACACCAACGCCTTCGACGAGGCGATCACCACCCCCACCGAGTCCTCGGTCCGCCGGGCGATGGCGATCCAGCTCATCATCAACAAGGAGTGGGGCCTGTCGATGAACGAGAACCCGTTGCAGGGTTCCTTCGTCATCGACGAGCTGACCGACTTGGTGGAGGAGGCGGTGCTGACCGAGTTCGACCGCATCTCCGACCGCGGCGGCGTCCTCGGCGCCATGGAGACCGGCTACCAGCGCGGTCGCATCCAGGACGAGTCGATGCTCTACGAGCACCGCAAGCACGACGGCTCGCTGCCCTTGGTCGGCGTCAACACCTTCCTGCCCGCCAAGGGGGAGGAGGACGAGGTGGTGGAGATCGAGCTGGCCCGCGCCACGGAGGCGGAGAAGAAGTCCCAGGTGGACCGCGTCCGCGCCTACCAGGCCGAGCACCGCGAGGAGGCGGAGGAGGCGCTGGCCCGGCTGCGCGCGGTCGCGGGCACCGACGGCAACGTCTTCGAGGTGCTGATGGACGCGGCCAGGGTCTGCACCCTCGGTCAGATCACGACGGCGTTCTTCGAGGTCGGCGGCCAGTACCGGCGAAACGTCTGACCCCGAACCCGACGGCGTAGACGCCCACCCCGGTGAGCACGGCGCCCACCGGCAGGGTGACGACCAGCACGGCGCACGCGGTGGCCCCGAGCACGAACAGCGCTCGGGGCCACCGCCGTTCGGCCTCGGGTTGGCGCAGCGCGGCCAGGTTGGCGATCGCGTAGTAGACGAGCACGCCGAACGACGAGAACCCGATCACCTGCCGCAGGTCCGCGACCAGGACCAGCGCGCTCACCACCACGGCGACGGCGACCTCCGCGTGGTGCGGCACCCGGTGGCGCGGGTGCACGGCGGCCAGCCACGGCGGCAGGTCCCGCTCCCTGGCCATCGCCATGGTCGTGCGCCCCACCCCGGCCACCAGGGCGAGCAGTGCCCCCAGGCTCGCCACGGCGGCCCCGACCCGCACCACGACGTCGAGCCCGGCCACCCCCGCGGTCGCGGTGGCCAGCGGGGCACCGCTGCCCGCCAGCCGCTCGGCCCCCACCGCCGCCAGGGCGCTGACACCGACCACCAGGTAGATCACCACGGTGATCCCGAGGGCGATGGTGATGGCGCGCGGAATGGTCTTCTGCGGTTCGACCACCTCTTCGCCCAATGTCGCCACCCGCGCATAACCGGCGAACGCGAAGAACAGCAAACCGGCCGATTGGAGAACTCCGTACGCACTGGTGTCGACGCCGCCGGTGGCCTCGACACCCGGCCCGATGCGCATCCCGACCACGATGACGGCCAACGCCGCCAGGCTGAGGCAGACGAGCACCCGGGTCAGCGCGGCGGTGCGGGTGATGCCGCGGAGGTTGAGCGCCGCCAGCGCGAGGACCGCGAGCACCGCCAACCCGCGCTGCGCCCACCACGGCCCGGGGAGGGCGTAGGTGGCGAAGGTCAGCGCCATGGCCGCGCAGGACGCCGTCTTGCCCACCACGAACCCCCACCCGGCGGCGAACCCCCACCCCGGGCCGAGCCACCGGCGGCCGTGCGCGTAGGCGCCGCCGGAGGTGGGGTTGGCGGCGGCGAGCTGCGCGGAGGCCATCGCGTTGCAGAACGCCACGAGCGCGGCGAGCAGCAGCCCGAGGACCAGCCACCGCCCCGCCGCCGCGGCGGCGGGCCCGAACACGCTGAACACCCCGGCGCCGATCATCGACCCGAGCCCGAGCACCACCGCGTCCCCCAGGCCCAGCCGCCGGACCAGGCCGCCCGGCTCCGCGGGCCCGTCCGCGCGCCCGAACAGCCCCCGGACCCATCCGACCGCACGCCCCCGCCGGGGACTCGAGTTCTCCACGGCCCACATCGTCCCGGACCGGTGCGCCGGGTGAGCACGCGCGGCGCGGAACCCCCGCCGTGTTCACCGAAGACCACCGCACCGCACCCCCGGGGGCAACCTCCCGGCAACGCCCGGTGCGCCCTTGTGGTCCAATGCGAAAAGGAACGGGGTTATCATTCAATTCCCACTTTCGGGGGGTGCCCGATCGGCAGGGAATTGTGAACCGACTTTTGAGTAGGTCTCCGGAGCTGACACTTTAGGTGTGTCTTAAGCCTCACGGTTGGTCGTACCGAATGGTAATTCCGCACAGTGGCGGGGTGACTCTCACCGCACCCCGCCAGCTCCTGCAATCGACCGGCTCACCCGGTGCGCGCATCCTCGGGTTCGGCGGCTTCCGGCCCGCGACCGCGATCGGCAGCGCGGAGATCGCCGAGCGGTTCGGCCGCACCGGCGACTGGGTCCGGGAGCGGACCGGCATCGTCTCCCGCCGCTTCGCCACCACCGAGACCAGGGAATCGATGGCCGTCGCCGCGGCCATGCGGGCGCTGGAGCGGTCCGAAGTGGACGCAGCGGGGGTGGACCTGGTCGTGGTGGCGAGCTGCTCGGCGGATTCGCCGCTGGTCGGGGTGGCCGCCGGGGTCGCGGAGGGCATCGGCGCGAACGGGGCCGCCGGGTACGACCTCAACGCCGCCTGCGCGGGCTTCTGCTACGCCCTGGCCGTCGCCGCGAGCGCGATCCGCGCGGGCTCGGCGCGGCGGGTGCTGGTGGTCGGCACGGAGAAGATGACCGACCTGGTCGACGAGGCCGACCTGGGCACCTCCATCATCTTCGGCGACGGCGCGGGCGCGGCGGTGGTCGCCGCCTCCGACGACCCGGACATCGGCCCCGTCGTCTGGGGCAGCGACGGCAGCCAGTCGGACCTGATCGACGTCCCGGAGGGCGCCTCGACCCTGCGGATGCAGGGGCAGGCGGTGTTCCGCTGGGCCACCAACCACATCCACCCGGTGGCGCTGCGGGCCTGCGAACTCGCGGGCGTCGACCCCCGACGCCTCGACGCGATCGTGCCGCACCAGGCCAACCTGCGCATCGTCGAGGCCCTGGCCCGCAAGATCGACGCCCCGGACGCGGTGATCGCCAGGGACGTGGTGGACGCGGGCAACACCTCCGCCGCCTCCATCCCGCTGGCCCTGGACCGCCTCCTGGCCGAGGGCGAGGTCAAGCCCGGCGGCCTGGCCCTGCTGATCGGCTTCGGCGCGGGCCTGGCCTACGCCGCCCAGGTCGTGCGCATCCCCGACTCGCTGCCGGTCGAGGCCTGAGCGGTTCAGCGCGCCCGGCCGATCACGTCGCGGTACCAGTGGTAGGAGTCCTTCGGGGTGCGGGTCTGCGTCGCGTAGTCCACGTGGACCAGTCCGAAGCGCTCGCGGTACCCGGCCGCCCACTCGAAGTTGTCGGTGGCGGCCCAGGCGAAGTAGCCGCGCACGTCCGCGCCGTCGGCCATCGCCCGGGCCAGCGCGCGCAGGTGCCCGTCGTGGTAGGCGACGCGGTCCGGGTCGGGCACGCGGCCGTCGACCGGGTCCGGGTCGTGGTAGGAGCAGCCGGATTCGGTGATGTAGAGAGGCGGCAGCGCCTCGCCGTAGCGGTCGGTGAACATCGCGACCGTCTCGCGGAGGCCGTCGGGGACGACCGGCCAACCGAAGTCGGTCCTCGGGTACCCCTCGACGGGCCGGGGTTCGAACGGCAGTCCGGGCGGCAGCATCGCGCCTTCGACCACCGGCGTGCTGCCGCCGGTCGCCGCGCCCACCAGCGCGGGCTGGTAGTAGTTGATGCCGAACCAGTCCAGCGGCGTCGAGATGACCTCGAGGTCTTCGACCACCGGACCCGGCATCAGCGCCGCCAGCTCCGGGGCCGGGTACCGACCGCGCAGCACCGGGTCGGCGAACAACCAGTTGACCAGGGTGCTGTAGGCGTCGGCGGCGGAGACGTCCTCCTCGGCATCCGAGGCCGCCCACACCGGGCTGTGGTTGCTGGCGATGCCGATGTTCGAACAGCCCGCGGCCCGCAGCGCCTGCACCGCCAGGCCGTGGCCGAGCAACTGGTGGTGCGCGGCGGGCAGTGCCTCGAAACCCAGCTCCCGACCCGGCGCGTGCTGCCCCAGCGCGTAGCCGAACATGGTCACGACAACGGGTTCGTTCAGCGGCATCCACATCCGCACCCGGTCGTGCAGCCGCTCACCCACCACGGCGGCGTACTCGGCGAAGCGGGCCGCGGTGTCGCGCGACAGCCAGCCGCCCGCGTCCTCCAGGGCCTGCGGGGTGTCCCAGTGGAACAGGGTGGCCGCCGGGGCGATGCCCGCCGCGCACAGCTCGTCGACCAGGCGGTCGTAGAAGTCCAGCCCCGCCGGGTTGACCGCGCCCGCGCCGTCCGGCACGACCCGCGGCCAGGCGATGGAGAACCGGTACGCGCCCACCCCGAGGTCCCGCAGCAGGGCGACGTCCTCGGGGAAGCGGTGGTAGTGGTCGGCCGCGACCGCGCCGGTGTCACCGCCCTCGACCCGACCGGGTTCGGCGCAGAAGGTGTCCCAGACCGAGCGGCCGCGGCCGTCCTCGTCGACCGCTCCCTCCACCTGGTACGCCGCCGAGGCGACACCCCAGAGGAAGTCGGCCGGGAACGCGGGGAACGGCTCGGTCATCGATGGCCTCCTGCCGGTCTAGCGGACACCCCTGATCCTGTAGACCAGGGTCGCGCCCAGCAACCCCACCGCTGCCGCCACCAGGTAGAGCATCGGGTAGCCGCCCAGGTGCGCCACGATCGGCGCGGCCACCACCGGGGAGAGCACCTGCGGCAGGGTGTTGGCGATGTTGATCACCCCGAGGTCCTTGCCCCGGTCGGCCGCGGCGGGCAGCACCTGGGTGACCAGGGCGAAGTCGACCGAGGTGTAGGTGCCGAAGCCGATGCCGAGGACCCCGGCGGCCAGCACCGCGCCGGGCCAGGTCGGCCAGGCGACCATCATCGCCGAGGCCACCGCCATGATCACCCCGGAGCCCATGACGAAGATCCGCCGCCTGCCGGTGCGGTCGGACCACACGCCGCCGACGACCACCGTGGAGAGCAGGGCCACCGCGTACACCGAGGTCAGGACCAGCACCCCGCCCTCGGCGTCGGCCAGGCCGACCTCGTCCTTGAGGTAGTACAGCAGGTAGAGCAGGGCCAGGGCGTTGCCCAGGTTCATCAGGAACCGGGTCAGCCACGCCCAGCCGAAGTCGGCGCCGAACCCGCGCGGCCAGAAGCCGCGGGCGAACGCGGCGGCGTCCCACGGGGGCCGCTCGGCCCGCGTCAGCCGCACGTCGCGGCGCAGCAGCACGAACGGCACCGTCGCCAGCACCACGAACACCGCGCACGCCAGGTACCCGCCGAGCACACCGCCGGTCGCCGCGCCGCCGCTCACCGCCAGGCCGGTGCCGATGAGCACGCCCGTGGTCTGCGCCAGCCCGAACCAGCCGCCCGCCGCGCCCCGCCGGGCCACCGGCACCTGGTCGGGGATGGCCGCGGCGAGCGCGGCGAACTCGGCGTTCAGCGCCACCTGCACGACCGACCAACCGAGGACCATCCCGCCGACCGACTCCGCGGTGGCCAGCAGCACCAGCCCGATCGCCCCGCCGACCGCCCCGCCGAGCACCCACGGCAGCCGCTTGCCCCAGCGCCCGGTCGTGCGGTCCGACAGCGCCCCCCACAGCGGGTTCGCCACCATCGAGCACAGCGCCCCCACCCCCGCCACCAGCGCCAGCACCGACGCCTTCGACTCGGCGGAGACCAGTTCGGCCTGTCGGGCCAGCAGGATCTGGATCGGCCCGAAGAACCCGACGTTCACCGCCAGCGCGGCGAACGCCAACGCCGCCGTCCACCGCTTGGGCGGCGGCAGCGCCGGTGCGGCGGCGGGCGCGGAGTCCGGGCGCGCGTTCGCGGTCATGCGGCCTCCGGTGGGGACGGTCAGCGGCTCGGCGGGGCAGGACGCATCAGGATGGGTCGGCATCGGGAATCCAGTCAAGGGCGGGTGGGGACGAACTCCCCTGGTCGTTCGCGCAGGCCGAGCAGCCACTGCACGGCCTGCGCGCTGCGCGCCGCGGCCAACCCGTCCCCGAACGGGTTGCCGCCCGCCGTCCGCTGCTCCGGGATGGCCGGGCGGCGGCTGAGCACCAGCTTCTCGGTGATCCGGGCGACCACGGCGCGGTCGGCGCCCGCCGCCCACGGGTAGCCGGGGCGGTCCGGCTCGGTCCAGGTGCCGGACTCCCCGCCCACCACCAGCGCCGACACCCCGAAGCTGGGCGACTGCTCGGCCAGGGTCGCCGAGTCGGTCACCACGGCGGCGGCCGTCGACAGCAGCCCGAGCAGGCACGGCTGCGGCAGCGGGTCGGTGATCGTGACCCGCACCAGCCTGCCCAGCGCGTCCTCCGCGCGCGCCCGCAGCTCACCGGTCGCGGGCAGCACGACCTCCAGGTCCGGGGTGGCCAGCACCAGGTCGCAGATCCCGTGCAGCACCGCGTCCACCGCCGAGGCGGACCAGTTCGCCGCCTCCAGCACCACCGGCACCAACCGGCTGTACCCGGCGGCCACCGCGTCGGCCAACTGCCGCACCCGGGGATCGGCGTGCGCCACCCGCCGCTCGACGGCGTCGAGCGCCGCGTCGACGGCGGTGCTGCCCACGGTCACCACCTTGGGCCCGGTGTGCGACTCCCGCGCCAGGTTCGCCGTCGCCTCCGGCGTCGCCGCCAGGTGCAGCGAGGAAACCTGGGCGATCAACCGCCGGTGCCCCTCCTGCGGGAACGGCGCGGTCAGGTCGTACGACCGCACCCCCGCATCCAGGTGCACCACCGGCACCCGCCGCCAGAAGGCGGCCATCGCCGCGCTGAACGCCGTAGCCGAGTCCCCCTGCACCACCACCGCGTCCGGCAACCGGTCGGCGAAGGCCCGATCGAGCCCCGCGAGCAACTGAGCGGCAGCAGGGGTGGTGTGCTGCCCGTCGGCGGCCAGCGCCACGGTCACGTCGGTCCCCACCCGGAACTCCGCCAGCGCCGCCGTCGCCGCCCCCGCCCCATCCCCGCAGACCAGCACCACCGGCCGCACCCGCTCCTCGGCCGCCATGGCCCCCACGAGCGGCGCGATCCGCACCGCCGCCCCCGCGTCCCCCACCACCAGGCACACCTCGGGCACCCGACCGGGCGGGCACGGCGCGGGCAACGGGACCAGGGTGTTCACCACCGCACCCCTTCCTTCCGCCCACACCGACCTCCGTCAGCGGTATAGCGCGCGACCGACCCGACGTTACCGCCGGTCGGGGCGGGGTTCTCGGTGAAACACCCACCTGATCGGGTGGCACCCCGAACCACGCAACGCCACCCCCGTCACCCGATCGAATCCACGCGCACGATGACAGGAACCCACCCCGGAACCACCGGATCGACTCACCCCGGCCACATCGGTGACCAGCACCCCCACCAGCCCGCCATCCGGAAACTTCCGCACCCACCCAGGCCCCCAAGCCACCCACCACCCCAGACCCACCGGCGCAGCGGCCCGCCTCCGCGAACCGCCAGCCCGGCAGCCAGCCACCCGAACCCCGCCGGGCGCAGCCGCCGACCACCCCGCCAACCGCAGGCCTATCGGCCAGCCACGTCGAACTCCCGGCGCAGCCGCCAACCGGCGGCCGGGCGGCCAGCCACGCCGAACCCACCGAGCGCAGCGAAAACCAGCCGCCCTCGCAACCGCCGGCCCGGCTACGCCAATGCCCGGGTGGGTGGATGTGCTTGGGTGGGGGTAGCGATCATGTGCAAGCCTGCTTGGGCTGTGGGGCATCTTTTCGCCCCACTCGGTCACACTGGGCGCATGATCGCTGTAGGGGCCCCGCCCGAGCAGATCCACCCACCCGGGCACGCCCACAAAAATCCCGGGCTTTTAAACGCGGCACGGCCTGCCGCACAGCCACGTCAAGCGCCCCAGCGAACGCTGCAACTCACCCCTGCCCCCGCCGAGTGTTCTGCAACCGAGTCGCGTAAACAGCCGCCTCAGTCCGCCGATCGAACCCCAACTTGTGCAACAACGTCGACACGTAGTTCTTCACAGTCTTCTCCGCCAGGTACAGCGCCCCGGCGATCTGCCGGTTCGTCATCCCCTCGGCGATCAGGTCCAGGATCTTCCGCTCCTGCGGGCTCAACGTCGTGTACCGGGGGTCTTCGACCCGACCACCCCGCAGCCGATCCAGCACAGTCGCCGTCACCCCCGCGTCCAGCAGCGAGCCCCCCGCCGCGAGCGTGCGCACAGCGGAGACCAGGTCGTTGCCGCTGACCTGCTTGAGCATGTACCCGGCCGCGCCCGCCATGATCGCGCCGAACAGCGCCTCGTCGTCGGAGAACGACGTCAGCATCAGGCAGGCGGGCGGTGGGTCCACCAGGGACCGGACCTCCCGGCACACCGTGACGCCCTCGCCGTCGGGCAGCCGCACGTCCAGGATGGCCACCCTCGGTCGCACCGCCGGGATGCGCGCCAGCGCTTGCGCGGCGGTGGCGGCCTCGCCGACCACGTCGATGTCCGGCTCCACCTCCAGCAGTTGGCGCAACCCGCGCCGGACCACCTCGTGGTCGTCCAGCACGAACACCGAGATCGTCATGCGTGCCCCTCCGCCCCTCGCGCCGCCGCGGTGGACGTCCACCCCAGCGGTACCGACCAGTCCACTCTCGTCCCCCCGGCGTCGGCCGGTTCGACCACGCACCACCCGGACCAGCGCCGCGCGCGCTGGTCCATGTTCGCCAGCCCGCTGCGGTGCGCGACCCCCTCGGGCACCCCGCGGCCGTCGTCGTGCACCAGCAGTTCCAGCCGGGTCGCCCGGCGGTCCACCGCCACCGTCACCTGCACCGCCGCCGCGTCCGCGTGCCGGACCACATTGGACAGCGACTCGCGCAGGGTGGCGATCAGGTCCAGCGCGATGTCCGCGGGCACCACCGAGTCCAGCGGCCCCTCCAGCCGCACGGTCGGCTCGTAGCCCAGCGACACGGTCGCGTCGGAGATCACCCGCAGGATGTCCGAGCGCAGGCTGTACGGGCCGTTCGCGGGCTGCTGCAGGGAGAAGATGCTGCGCCGCAGTTCGCGGATGGTCTGGTCGATCTCGGCGATGAACCCGGTGATCTGCTCCGGGGTGTTGGCCGCGGCCGGGTCGCGGCGCAGCCCCTGCAACCCCAGGCCCAGCGCGAAGAGCCGCTGGATCACCAGGTCGTGCAGGTCGCGGGCGATCCGGTCGCGCTCCTCGAACAGCGCCAGCCGCTGCTTGTCCCGCTGCGCCTCGGCGAAGCCCATCGCCAGCGCGGCGTGCGTGCCGTAGTCGAGCACCATCCCCAGGTCGGACTCGTCGAACGGCGGGGCGCCGCGGTCGCGGGCCACGATCAGCACCCCGACCGGGGTGCGCCCGCCGGTGAGCGGCACCAGTACCGCCGGTCCCAGTTCGCTGATCTCCGGTGGCAGCGACCGGAACGTCTCCGCCGACCGGCTCAGCGTCGCCTCGGCGACCTCGGCGACCGACCGCGGCCTGCCGGTGCTGAACACGTCGCCGGTGAGGCTGTCGACGGTGACAATCCTGGTGCCTGCCAGCTCCTCGCGCAGTCGACCGTCCACCGCGCGCAGCACCATGTGCCCGGGGCCGTCCGGCACGGCCACGATCGCCACCGCCGCGGCCGCGATCTCCCTGGCCCGGCGCACCAGCAGCGCCAGCCCCTCGTCCTCGCCGCCCCCGCCGGTGCGCAGCACGGCGGTGACCTCGGTGGTGGCCACCAGCCAGCGCTCCCGGCGCTGGCTCAGCTCGTAGTGCCGGGCGTTGGTCACGGCCATGCCCGCCGCGGCGGCCAGCGCGACCACCACGTCCTCGTCCTCGTCGGTGAACGCCCGCCCGTCGGTCTTCTCGGCCAGGTACAGGTTGCCGTAGACCTGTTCGCGCAACCGGATCGGCACGCCGAGGAAGGAACGCATCTCCGGGTGGCCGGGCGGGAAGCCCACGGCGGCCGGGTGGCCGCGCAGCTCGTCGATCCGCAGCGGGCCGGTCTGCCTGCTCACCACGCCCAGCACGCCCCGGCCGGTGGGCATGGTGCCGATGGCGGCGCGCACGTCGTCGGGGACGCCCGAGTACAGCAGCTCGGTCAGTTCGCCGTCGGGCCCGAGCACGCCGAGCGCGCCGTAGCGGGCGCCGACCAGTTCGCAGCCCACCGCCACGATGCGGCGCAGTACGTCGGGCAAGGACAGGTCGCTGGCCACCGACAGCACCGCGCCGAGCAGGTGGCGCATCCGCTCGTGCGACATCTCCGCGGCCACGGCCCGGTCGACCAGGCCGCGGAAGAGCGCGTCGCGGGCCAGGTGCGGGCTCTCCGGTTCCGGCTCGCCGACCGGGGAACCGCCCTCCGAGTCGTCGGCCGGTCGCCGCTGCGGATCGTGGGCCCCCGGGTCGTTGTCCGCCGCGTCGTGGTTCGCGGCGGCGCCGGGCTCGGCGCCCGGTCCGCCCATGTCACCCACACCCGTGTCCAGCACGGCCTCCCACCCGTCTCGGCGAAACCGACCCCCGCGCCCGGTACGCATCGGGCGGTGGCGGCCCGGTCAGCGCCCGCGGAGGTCCAGGCGGCACGCGTTGACGCCCGTCGTGGGCGTGATCGGTGGGAAGAGGATCGCGGACTTCCCGCCGCCGCGCAAGATCGGGCGCGGAATGTCACCTCAATGCCGAGTGGTTGCCATTCGCCGGGCCACTTCTCCTTTCGGTGGGTATTTTTCGGAATTCTGGAAAGGAAGCACAAAAAGTCACTCGTCGCGCTGTTGTCCCGCCGGGCTCAGCCAGCGCAGCGCCCACCGGCCGGGGCCGCCGCGCAGCACCGTCCGCGACAGCGGCACCACGTCGATGCGCCAGTACGCGGCCGGGTCGGCGCCGAGGGCGTGCACCAGCGCCGCGCGCACCACCGACGGGTGCGTCACCGCCACCACCGGCGCCGGGTCGGCGGGTCGCTCGTCGAGCCAACCGCCCACCCTGGCCACCAGGTCGGCCAGCGACTCGCCGCCGTGCGGGGCCGCGGCCGGGTCGGTCAGCCACCGGGTCACCGCGGCGGGCTCGGCCGCCGCCACGTCGTCGAGGGTGCGCCCCCGCCAGGCGCCGAAGTCCAGGTCCCGCAACCGGTCGTCCACCGAGGCCGCCAGCCCGAGCGCGGTGGCGGTCTGCGCGCACCGGGTCTCCGGCCCACGCAGCGCCACCGCCACCCGGCCCAACCCGGCGGCGGACACCGGCCCCGGGTCCGACAGCGGCTCGTCGACCGGGAACGCCGCCACCCGGGTGGCCGCGGTGGGGCCGTGGCTGACCAGGGTCAGTCGATTACCCACCGACACCCCTTGAGCTGGACGGATGATGTTGCCCACCGCGGACGCGGGCGCGTTGACACTGCAAGCGGCGCTCCCATAGGTTTCGGGACTGACCGAGATGGTATGAGGAAGCCGGTGTGATCCCGGCACGGCCGCGCCACTGTGATGGACCGGGCAACCGCTCCGCAGTCAGACCCTCCGCCGTCGACACCCCTGGACCCGTCGGGCCGCGTGCAGCCTGAGGAGGCACCCCATGACGACGCATGCCGTCGCCACCCCCGTCCCCGTTCCCGTCAGCATCCCGGTGCGGCAGATCCTGCCGTACGCGCTCTTCGTCGGGATCATCTCGCTGATCGCGCTCTACTTCGTCGGCGCCGAGCAGGGCGCGCTCGCCGTGTTCGACGGCACCTACGTGCACGAGCTCGTCCACGACGCCCGCCACCTGCTGGGCTTCCCGTGCCACTGAGCGACACCAGGACCGACCCCGTGGCCACCTCGGCCGCGCTGAACGTCCGCTCGCTGCTCGTGTGGGGCCTGCTCGCGGGCCTGCTCGGCGGTGTCCTTGCCTTCGGGTTCGCCGAGGCGTTCGGCGAACCGTCGGTGGACACCGCCATCTCCCTGGAGGAGCAGGGCGCCGCCGCCGAGCACTCGCACGACGACGGCGCCGCGGCGGGGCACAGCCACGGCGAGGAGGACGCGGAGGAGGAGGTCGTCTCCCGGTCGTTCCAGTCCACCGGCGGCCTCGCCATCGGCACCGTCGTCTACGGGCTGGGCCTCGGCGGCCTGTTCGGGCTGGCGTTCGCCTTCGCCTACGGGCGGCTGGGCACCGCGAGCCCGCGCGGCACCGCCGTGGCGGTGCTGGGCATCGGCTACACCGCGGTCGTGCTGGTCCCGTTCCTGACCTACCCGGCGAACCCGCCCGCGGTCGGCCGGGGCGAGACCATCGGCGAGCGCACCGCCCTGTTCTTCGGCATGGTCGGCATCTCGCTGGTGCTCGCGCTGGTCGCCGTGGTCGTGGGCCGCAGGCTGACCGACCGGCTCGGCGGGTGGACCGCGGTCCTGGTCGCCGGGCTGGGCTACCTGGTGCTGGTGACGGTGGCGGCCAAGCTGCTTCCGGACTTCCAGGAGGTCCCCGACGGCTTCCCCGGCGCCACGCTGTGGGAGTTCCGGATCGCCTCGCTGGGCACCTCGGCGGTGCTGTGGGCGGGCATCGGGATCGGCTTCGCTGCGCTGCTGCACCGCGGGCTCACCCGCGCCCGCTAGACCGTTCGCACCACTGAACCCCCGTCCTCGGCGCGAGGACGGGGGTTCAGTGCTTCTCGGGGTGAAAAGCCCGGACCGCTGGTGGGTTGGTGGGAGGTCAGCGCTGCCAGGCGCCCGCTGCCGCGGCCCGCACGGCGTAGTCCTCGAAGGTCCGGGGCGCGCGCCCCAGCACGTCGGTGACCCCGTCCGCCGTCTCGGCGATCACCCCGCTCTCCATCAGCACGAACATCTCGGCGACGTGGTGGGCGTCGGCCTCGCCCCAGCCCTGCTCGACCAGCGCCGCGGTGTACTCGGCGGGGGAGACCTGCTTGTAGGTGACGGGTGTCCCGGCCGCCCGGGAGATCAGCTCGGTGGCCTCGGCGAAGGTCAGCGCGCGCGGCCCGGACAGCTCGTAGACCTTGCCCGCGTGCCCGTCGGGCTCGGTCAGCACCGTGGCCGCGACGTCGGCGACGTCCTCCAGGTCGATGAACGGCTCGGGGACCGCACCGGCCGGGAGCGCCAGCTCGCCCGCCACCAGCGGGGCGTGGAAGAGGTCCTCGTCGAAGTTCTGGTCGAAGTTCGACGGCCGCAGCACGGTCCAGTCCAGCGCCGAACCGCGCACGGCGTCCTCGGCCGAGCGCATGTCCAGCCCGAACGCGGAGTCGCCCCAGGTGTCGGCGCCGCGCCCGGAGAGCAGGACCAGCCGCCGCACGCCCGCGGCCTCGGCCCGCGCCACGAACTCGTGCACCGGCCCGGGCACCGTCGGAGCCACCACGTAGGCGGCGGTAACGCCCTCCAGCACCGCGTCCCAGCCGTCGGGGTCGGCCCAGTCGAAGCGGGTCGAGCTGGACCGGGAGGCGGCGCGCACCGGCGTGCCGCGCAGTCGCAGGCGGGCGGCGACCCGCCTGCCGGACTTGCCGGTGGCAGCGAGGACAAGAGTGGTGTCGTTGCGCATGACAGCGATTCAACGGCACCCCCTTGGACGAATCCATGGGTGAAAAGCCGAATCGCCTTTGTGATCGTCTAACCTCGGGAGGGTGGACGCGTTCGGAGACCTCTTCCGCGGGATGCGGGCCCAGGGCTCGCTGTTCGCCTGCACGACCCTGTCACCGCCCTGGTCGCTGCACTTCGTCGACGGTGCGCCGCTGACGCTGTGCACCGTCCTCGGCGGGGCGGGCTGGATCGTGCCGGAGGGCCGCCCGCCCGAGCGGTTGGGCGCGGGGGAGACGGTCATCGTGCGGGGTCCGGCGCCGTTCACCTTCGTCGACGAGGTCGGCACCACGGCCGAGCCGGTCGCCTGCGGCGAGCACTGCACGACGCCCGAGGAGGGCGGGACCCGGTACCGGCGCGGCTGGAAGGACGACAGCGGCGGCGACCCCGGGGCGGGCGCGACGACGCTGATCGTCGGCGCCTACCCGGTGCGCGGCGAGATCAGCCGCAGGCTGCTGGACGCGCTGCCGGTCGTGCTGCGCGTGGCCCCCGGCGGCGGGTCCGACGCCGTGCTGGACCACCTCGCCGCCGAGGTCGCCGTCGACACCCCGGGCCAGCAGGTGGTCCTCGACCGGTTGCTGGACTGGCTGCTGGTCTGCTCGGTGCGCGAGTACTTCGACCGCCCCGGCGGTGAACCGCCCGCCTGGTACGCCGCCCAGCGGGACCCCGTGGTCGGCGGCGCGCTGCGCCTGCTGCACGCCGAACCGGCGGCGCCGTGGACGGTCGCGGCACTGGCCGACCGGGCCGGGGTGTCGCGCTCCACCCTGGCCAAGCGGTTCGCCGACCTGGTGGGCGAACCGCCGCTGACCTACCTCACCCGCTGGCGCATGGCGCTCGCGGCGGACCTGCTGGTCGAGCGCGAGGCGACGACCGTCGCCGAGGTCGCCCGCGCGGTGGGCTACTCCGACGCGTTCGCGTTCAGCGCGGCGTTCAAGCGGACCCGGGGCATGAGTCCGAGCGAGTTCCGCCGCGCCGATCCCCTCCCGGGGTCGGGAGGTGATCGGCGAGCAGTTGCGCCAGGTGCCGGGAGTGGGCTCCGGTCAGGTCGCTGACCTGGGTGCGGCAGGAGAAGCCGTCGGCGAGGACCGGGCGGGGGCGGGCGCGCAGGGCGGGCAGGAGGGCGGTCTCGGCGACGGCCACCGACACCTCGTAGTGGCCGCGTTCGACGCCGAAGTTCCCGGCCAGGCCGCAGCAGCCGCCGACCGCCTCCACTTCCGCGCCCGCCCGGCGCAGCAGGGCGGCGTCGGTGTCCCAGCCCAGGGTGGCCCGGTGGTGGCAGTGGGGTTGGGCCACTATGTCCACATCGGACAGATCGGGTGGGGTCCAGCCGGGGGTGGCGGTCAGCAGCTCGGCGAGGGTGGTGGTGAGGGCCTTGACCCGGTGTGCCCGGGGGTCGTCGGGCAGCAGGTCGACGGCGTCACCGCGCAGGACGGCGGTGCAGGAGGGCTCCAGGCCGACGATGGGGATGCCGTCGGCGATGGCGGTCCCCAGGGCGTCGAGGGTGTAGCGGAGTTGGCGGCGGGCGCCGTCGAGCTGGCCGGTGGTGATCCAGGTGAGGCCGCAGCAGACCTGGCGGGTGGTCAGCTCCACCGCGTACCCGGCCGCCTCCAGCACCCGGACCGCGGCGACGCCGACCTCCGGGGCGAACGCCTCGGTGAACGTGTCGACCCACAGCAGCACGCGCCGACCCGACACCTCGGGGCGACCGGCGGCGAGGCGGCGGAACCGGTGCCGGGCGAAGCGGGGCAGGCCCCGGCGGCGGTCGATCCCGGCGAGGCGCTTGACCAGTGGGTTGTCCAGGACGGCGTTGGCCAGGCGGGGCAGCCTGCCCGCCACGGCGGCGGCGCGCGGGAGCCAGCCCAGGGTGTAGTGGGTGATCGGGCGCAGCCTGCGCCGGTAGCGGTGGTGCAGGACCTCGGCCTTGTAGGTGGCCATGTCCACCCCCGCCGGGCAGTCGCGGGCGCAGGCCTTGCAGGACAGGCACAGGTCCAGCGCCTCGTGCACGGCCGGGTCCGCCCAGCCGCGCACCAGCTCGCCGCGGACCATCTCCTGCAGCAGGCGGGCGCGGCCCCGGGTGGAGTGCTGCTCGGCGCCGGTGGCCAGGAACGACGGGCACATGGCGCCACCGGTCGCGGTCAGGTCCGCCCGGCAGCGGCCCACGCCGACGCAGCGGTGCACCGCCCGGGTGAGGTCGCCGGAGTCGTGCGGGAGGGCGAAACCGCCCCCGGGCACCACCGGCAGCTCCGGTCCGACGCGCAGGTCCGCGTCGACCGGGGCCGGGTCGACCAGGACACCGGGGTTGAGCCCGCCGTCGGGGTCCCACACCGCCTTGACCCGCGCCGCGACGGCCAAGGCCTCGGCGGAGTACACCCGCGACAGCAGCTCCCCGCGCGCCCGGCCGTCGCCGTGCTCCCCGGACAGCGACCCGCCGTGGGCGGCGACCAGGTCGGCGGCGTCCAGCAGGAACGCGCGGGTGCGGGCCGCGCCGCCGGGGGAGCGCAGGTCGAAGTCGAAGCGGCCGTGCACGCACCCGTCGCCGAAGTGGCCGTAGAGCAGGCCGTCGTAGTGGTGCTGCGCCAGCAGGGCGTCGAGGTCGCGCAGGTAGGCGCCCAGCCGCTCGGGCGGCACGGCGGTGTCCTCCCAGCCGGGCCAGGCGTCCGCCCCGCCCGGGGTGCGCCCGGCGAGGCCGACGCCGTCGGAGCGGATGCGCCACAGCGCGGCAATTTCACCCGCCCCGGTCAGCACCCGCCCGTCCACCGCGCCCGCCACCGCCAGGACCTCCGACGCCCGGTGCCGCGCCTCGGCCGGGGTCGCGCCGCCGGTCTCCACCAGCAGCCACCCCGCGCCGCGCGGCAGGTCCGGCACGCCCGCGCGCCCGCGCCGGGCGGTGACCACGTCGACCAGTCGCCGGTCCATGCCCTCCACCGCCAGCGGGCCCAGCGCGACCAGCGCGGGCGTCGCGTCGGCGGCGCCGGGCATGTCCGGGTAGCCCAGGACCGCCAGCGCCCGGGCCGCGGGCGCCTCGGCCAGCGCCACCGTGGCGTCGAGGACCACGGCCAGCGTGCCCTCGGAGCCGACCAGCGAGCCGACCACGTCGAAGCGCCGCTCCGGCAGCAGCGCGTCGAGCGGGTACCCGGAGGCCTGCCGGGGGAAGCGGCCGTACTCGGTGCGCACCACGGCCAGGTCGGCGCCGATGACCGCGCGCAGCCGGGCGTCGAGGTCGGGGTCGGAGGTGCCGGTGCGCCCGGCGGTGACCGGGCTGCCGTCGGCGCGCAGCAGCCGGGCGGACACGACGTTGTCACGGGTGTTGCCCCAGGCCACCGCGTGCGCGCCGCAGGCGTTGTTGCCGATCATGCCGCCGAGGGTGCAGCGGTCGGCGGTGGAGGGGTCCGGGCCGAACAGCAGCCCGTGCGGGCGCACCGCGGCCTGCAACGCCGCCTGCACCACCCCCGCCTGCGCGGTCGCGGTCCGCGCGGCCGGGTCGACGTCGGTGATCGCGGTCAGCGCGGTGAGGTCGAGCACCACCCCGGGGCCGATGGCGTTGCCCGCCACCGACGTGCCCGCCCCGCGCGCGGTGACCGGCAGCCCCAGCTCGTGGCAGCGCCCCAGCACCTCCGCCGCGTGCCCGGCGGAGGCCACCCGCACCACGGCGGCGGGCGGCACCCGGTAGTTGGAGGCGTCCGACGAGTACAGCGCCCGGGTGGCGTCGTCCACGGCGACGCACGGGCCGAGCAGCTCGCGCAGCCGGTCGAGCGGGTCCACGAACACTCCTCGCGGGTCTGCGCGCGGCTCCCGGCCGAGCCGCGCGCCGCAGGTCCCCATATGGGATCACACGCCCACCCCGCGCGGTAAAGATGATCACTATCGGTGAATGTCCACTAACTGACAGTTGTGAAGGCGATTAACCGCCTGTCACGATGGGGGCTCGGGTCGGGCTTCTGAGGGGGAGTCATGGGCAGAGGGGTCGAGTCGGCGATCGAGTCGGGGTGGGTGCGGTCGCGCCGCTGCGGGCGGCAGTTCGACTGCGTCGAGGTCAACCCGCGGGCGCCCGGCGGGGTCGCTTTCCGCGATTCCAAGGCGCCCCGCGCCGGGGTGCTGGTCGTGCGCGGTTCCGCGCTGCCTGCCCTGGTGGCCTACCTGGGGCGGAAAGAAGTCGACTAATCGCGCTCACTCGGACGAGGTTCGCGGCGCCGCATTCACTTCGCGAAGTCACTACGCTCGCCTCGGTTAATCAATTCGAGCGACATGGAGCGAGCACAAAAGTGGGATACGACACGGTGGGGCAACTCGGTCGATATCTCCGGACTCTCCGCGAGTCCGAGGGGCTGACCCAGACCCAGCTCGCGGACCGGCTCAACTGCAAGCAGAGCAAGATCAACAAACTCGAGGTCGGGGAGACCAGGGTCAACCCGGAGGACCTGAGCCGGGCGGTCGACCTGCTGCAGGCCCACGGGCCCCAGGCGGATCGGATGATCGCGCTCGCCAAGGAGCTGGACGCCACCCACCACCGGCGGCCCCGGCTCGCCGACGAGAAGTCGAACCACTTCCGCAGGCTGCGCGGCGAGGAGCAGGAGGCGGACGAGATCCTCGCCGTCACCGGCGACCGCTTCCCCGGCCTGCTGCACGCCGAGGCCTACATGCGCGACCTGTTCGCCACCGATGGCCTCGGCGACGTCGACGCGCGGGTCGCCGCGCGGGCCGAGCGCGCCGGGCTCTACGACCGCACCCCCGCGCCGCACCACCGGGTGCTGCTCGGCGAGGGCGCGCTCGTGCGGCTGGTGCGGTCCAAGCCCGCCCCGGTCGCGGCGGCGCAGTTGCGGCACCTCGTGCACCTGGTGGACCGCCACCCCGGCCTGCACCTGCGGGTGCTGGCGTTCGACGCCGACATCCCGGTGCTGCCCAACGACTTCACCGTGCTCTGCTTCCGCGACGGCAGGCCGAACCTCGGCTACCAGGAGACCCCGGTCGACGCGCGGATCATCACCAAGAAGGCCGACGTGGCCGCGCTCATCCGCGAGTGGCACGAGGTGGCCGACAAGGCGCTCAGCGAAGCGGACACCCGGGAGCTGCTCACCGCGGAGCTCGCCCGGCTGCCGTGACGAAGCGGTGGATCGCCCCGGGGTTCCCGGCCGGGTGGGTGTGCAGGTAGGACGCGTGCACGCCCTTCCGGGCGTGGCCCTCGCGGTGCGGTGCGCCGGTGGCGTCGCGCCAGGTCCAGGTGGGCGGGTCGCCGTGGGCGGGCAGGACGCGGGTGCGGTGGAACTCGTGACCGGTGACGCGGGTGCCGACCGCGTGCAGCGCGGTGTCGGCGGTGGCGACGGCCTCGCGGTAGCCCAGGGTCAGCCGCGCGGTCATCTCCGCCTCCGCGGGCAGCACCCCGCACATCGGGTGACCGTCCAGCTTGGACACCAGGTAGAGCAGGCCGCCGCACTCGGCGTGCACCGGGGCGCCGCCTGCGGCCAGGTCGGCCACGGCGTGGCGCAGGGGTTCGTTGGCGGACAGGGCTTCCGCGTGCGCCTCGGGGAAACCGCCGGGCAGCACCAGCGCGGCGGTGCCCGGGGGCAGTGCGGTGTCGTGCAGCGGGTCGACCACGGCGACCTCGGCGCCCGCCGCGCGCAGCAACTCCACGTGCTCGGCGTAGCCGAAGGTGAACGCCGGTCCACCCGCGACCGCGATCACCGGGGGGTGCGCCGCCGCGGCCGGTCCGGCGACCTCCGCCAGCTCCGCCGCCGCGTCCCACGCCGGGCCGTCGAGGTCGGGGGCCGAGCGGGCCAGCCGGACCACCGCGTCGAGGTCCACCGAGGACTCCACCAGGTCGCCCATGGCGGCCACCGCGCGCACCGCCTCGGCGCCGCGCTCCACGGCGGGCACCAGGCCCAGGTGCCGGGACGGGACGTCGACCTCGCCCGCGCGGCGGACCGCGCCCAGCACCGGCAGGCCCACGTCCAGGCACGCCTCGCGCAGCACCTCCTCGTGCCGGTCGGAGCCGACCTGGTTGAGCACCACGCCCGCGATCCGCACGCCCGGCCGGTAGGAGCGGAACCCGTGCAGCAGCGCGGCGATGCTCGTGCTCTGCCCCCGGCAGTCCACGACCAGCAGCACCGGCGCGGACACCAGCCCGGCCACGTGCGCGGTCGAGCCGAACCCGCCCGCCTCGACGTGGTGGCCGATGCGCCCGTCGAACAGGCCCATCACGCCCTCGACGACCGCGATGTCCGCACCCGCCGCGCCGTGCCGCAGCAGCGGGGCCACCCGGTGCTCGCCGACCAGGACCGGGTCGAGGTTGCGGCCGGGGCGACCGGCGGCGACGGTGTGGTAGCCGGGGTCGATGTAGTCCGGGCCCACCTTGAACGGCGCCACCCGGTGCCCGCGCCGCCGCAGGGCCGCCACCAGGCCGGTCGCGATGGTCGTCTTGCCGCTGCCGGACCCGGGGGCGGCCACGACCAGGCGGGCTACCACTCGATGCCCCGCTGGCCCTTGGTGCCCGCGTCCATCGGGTGCTTGACCTTCGTCATGTGCGTGACCAGGTCGGCGTGTTCGACGAGCGCCTCCGGGGCGTCCCGGCCGGTGATCACCACGTGCTGGTGCCCCGGCCGGTCGCGCAGGGTGGCCACGACCTCGTCCACGTCGATCCAGCCCCACTTGAGCGGGTAGGTGAACTCGTCGAGCACGTACAGGTCGTGGGTCTGCGCGGCCAGCCGCCGGGCGATCTCCGCCCAGCCCTCGCGGGCGGCGGCGGCGTGGTCGTCGGAGTCGCCCTGCTTGCGCGACCACGACCACCCGGCGCCCATCTTGTGCCACTGCACCGGGCCGCCCTCGCCGGTCTCGGCGTGCAGCCGCCCCAGCGCCAGGAACGCGTTCTCCTCGCCGACCTTCCACTTCGCCGACTTCACGAACTGGAACACCCCGATGTCCCAGCCCTGGTTCCAGCCGCGCAGCGCCAGGCCGAACGCGGCGGTGGACTTGCCCTTCATCTCCCCGGTGTGCACCACGACCAGCGGCCGGTTGCGGCGCTGGCGCGTGGTCAGCCCGTCCTGCGGCACCACCGACGGCTTGCCCTGCGGCATCGTCCGACCCCCTCTACGCGGCGCGCGCGGCGCGGACGACCCCGGCCACGGCATCGGCGGACAGTTCCTCCAGGCGCAGCCCGGTACCGCCGAGCGCGGCGCTCACCCGACCGGCCAGCCCCAGCCGCACCGGCCCGGACTCGCAGTCGACGACCACACTGGCCACGCCGTCGGCGGCCACCAGCCCGGCAGCCCGCACGGCGTCGGCCACCGCGTCGCCGCCCGGCCGGGCCGCGACGGTCGCCCGCCCGTCGGTGACGACCACCAGCAGCGCCCGGCGGCGCGGGTCGCGCAGCCGCTCCACCCGCAGCAGTTCCCGGGCCCGCAGCAGCCCGTCGGCCAGCGGGGTCCGCCCGCCCGTGCGCAGCGCCCGCAGCCGGGCCACCGCCGCCTCCACCGACGACGTCGGCGGCAGCGCCACCTCGGCCCCGGGACCGCGGAAGGTCACCAGGCCCACCTTGTCGCGGCGCTGGTAGGCGTCGCGCAGCAGGGAGATCACCGCGCCGGTCACCGCCGACATCCGCTTGCGCGCCGCCATCGACCCCGAGGCGTCGACCACGAACAGCACCAGGTTCGACTCGCGCCCCTCGCGCACCGCCCGCCGCACGTCGTCGGGCCGCACGACCAGGCCGGGGCCGCTGCGCCCGCGCACAAGCTGCATCGGCGCCGCCGCGGTCATGGTGCCGACCAGGTGGATGCCGCTGCCCTGCGACGTGGCCGCGCGCAGCGCCCGCCCGGAGCCCGCCCGGGAGCGGGACCGGCGCCCGGGAGCGCCCTCTCCGACGCCGTCGACCTGGAGCAGCCGGGCGGTGAACGCCGGGTCCGGGGTGGTGGGGGCCTGCGTGCCGCCGCCCTTGCCCTTCGGCTGGGTGTCCTGGCCTTCGGGGGCCGGACCATCGGGGGGCGGGCTGTCGGACCGGTCCGAGGAGTCGGTCGGGCCGTCGCCGGGGTCGGGCGCACCGCCGCCGGGGCCGTCCGGGCCGGGGTCAGGATCGGGGTCGGTGTCCGGGTCGGTCTGCTCGGGTTCGCCGGTCTGCTCGGCGGCGTCGCGCAGCGCCTGGTCGAGCTGGTCCTGCTCGATGCCCGGCTCGTCGAACGGGTCGCGCCTGCGCCGGTGCGGCAGCGCCAGCCGGGCGGCCACCGCCACGTCCTCCTCGGCCACCGCGTCGGCCCCGCGCCAGGCGGCGTGCGCGATCGCGGCCCTGGCGAGCACCAGGTCCGCGCGCATCCCGTCCACGTCGAACGCCGCGCACACCGCCGCGATCCGGCGCAGCTCGGTGTCCGGCAGGGCCACCCCCGGCAGCGCCGCCCGCGCCGCGGCGATCCGCGCAGCCAGGTCGGTGTCGGCCGCCGCCCAGCCCGCGGCGAACCCCGCCGGGTCGGCCTCGAACGCCAGTCGCCGCCGGATCACCTCGGTGCGGGTGTCGACGTCGCGGGCCGCGCGCACCTCCACGGTCAGCCCGAACCGGTCGAGAAGCTGCGGGCGCAGCTCGCCCTCCTCCGGGTTCATCGTCCCGACCAGCAGGAACGACGCCGCGTGCGCCACCGACACGCCCTCGCGCTCCACATGCGCGCGGCCCATG
>NZ_JAJCXD010000075.1:0-28070 GCF_021056305.1 Actinokineospora sp. PR83 | reverse complement strand
CGCCGACCGGAAGCTCCACCAACCGCGCGGGTCGGGATGTGGAGCCGGGGCCGGATTGCGTGTCACCGTGGGGGCCGTCGGGGCAGCCGGGGTCCGGGGCGGCGGGGTCGCAGCTGAACCGGCAGCCCTCGACCACCGCCAGCGCGGGCAGCAGCGCGGCGAGCGCGCGCACCACGGTCGACTTCGCGGTGCCCTTCTCCCCGCGCACCAGCACCCCGCCGATCGCCGGGTGCACCGCGTTGAGCAGCAGGGACAACCGCAGGTCGGCGTGGCCGACGACGGCCGAGAAGGGAAAACCGGCAGGACTGGGCACGCCACGATCCTCACTCCGGGTCCGCGCCCGGGTCGGTCTTGAGCAGGGGGCGAGTGTCCTGGCTCCCGGATCGCCGCGCCACCGCCGCCTTCCCGGGGCTCGCGCCCCAGTGGCACCTCGACGGTGGAACTCCCCGGTCACAGTGGCGGGACCGCACCGGATTCGCACCGGTTTCCTCCGCACACCCTGCTTGGTCTGCCCGTGATCGTCGCATCCCGCACCGACGGGTGCCAAGCCACGTGGTGCGCGTCTCGGCTGTTCGGCCGCGCGGGTGGGTTAGCGTTGCCGCCCGTGGTCACCGTGGTGGGTATCGGCGCCGACGGCTGGACCGGGCTGGCGCCCGCGTCCCGCTCGGCCCTCGCGCGCGCCGAGGTCGTGCTCGGCGCCTCCCGGCAACTGGACCTGCTGCCGCCCGAGGTGACCGCCGAACGGGTCGCCTGGCCGACGCCGCTGCTGCCCGCCGTCCCCGCCCTGCTCGCGGCGCACGCCGGTTCGGTGCTGTGCGTGCTGGCCAGCGGGGACCCGATGTTCCACGGCATCGGCACCACGCTGGCCCGGCACACCGCCGTGCGCGTGCTGCCGCACCCGTCGTCGGCGTCGCTGGCGTGCGCCCGGCTGGGGTGGGCGCTGGACAAGGTCGCCGTGGTCAGCGCGGTGGCGCGACCGGTGGAGCGGCTGCACGCGGCGCTGCACCCGGGCGCCCGCGTGCTGGTGCTGAGCGAGGGTTCGCAGACCCCGGCGGCGGTGGCCGCGCTGCTGCGCGACCGGGGGTTCGGGTCCAGCCGGATGACCGTGCTGTCCGACCTCGGCGCGGACACCGAGGCCGTGGTCACCGCGACGGCCGCCGGGTGGTCGGGCGAGGTGGGTCCGCTGAACGTGGTCGCGGTCGAGTGCGCCGCCGACCCGGGGGCGCGGCGGCTGCCGCGGGTGCCGGGGCTGCCCGACGACGTGTTCGAGCACGACGGGCAGATCACCAAGCGGGAGGTCCGCGCGCTGACCGTGTCGTCGCTGGCCCCCGAGCCGGGTGAGCTGCTGTGGGACGTGGGCGCCGGGTCGGGCAGCGTCGGGATCGAGTGGTCGCGGGCGGACCCGGCGTGCCGGGCCGTCGCGGTGGAACCCCGGGAGGACCGGGCCGCGCGGATCGCTCGCAACGCGCTGGCGCTGGGTGTGCCGGAGCTGCGGGTGGTGACCGGGTCGGCGCCGGGTGCGCTGGCCGGGTTGCCGGAACCGGACGCGGTGTTCGTCGGCGGGGGAGTGACGGCGGACGGGGTGCTGCCCGCGTGCTGGGCGGCGCTGCGGCCGGGCGGGCGGCTGGTGGTCAACGCCGTGACGCTGGAGTCGGAGGTGCTGGTGGCGCGCTGGCACGGCGAGGTCGGCGGCACGCTGACCCGGGTGTCGGTGGGCCGGGCCGGGCCGGTCGGGGGTTTCACCGGGTGGCGCCAAGCCATGCCGGTGACGCAGTGGGTAGCCGTGAAGGAGAGCGAGTGACCGTCCACTTCATCGGGGCCGGGCCGGGTGCGGCCGACCTGATCACCGTGCGCGGGCAGCGGGTCGTGGCCGCCGCCCCGGTGTGCCTGTACGCGGGCGCGCTGGTGCCGGTCGAGCTGCTGGAGCTGTGCCCGCCGGGCGCGCGCCGGGTCGACACCGCGAACCTCACCCTGGACGAGATCGTCGCCGAGCTGCTCGCCGCGCACGCCGCCGGGCACGACGTGGCCCGGCTGCACTCCGGCGACCCGTCGGTGTTCAGCGCCGTGGCCGAGCAGATGCGCCGCCTCGACGCGGCCGGGGTGCCCTACGAGGTGGTGCCCGGGGTGCCCGCGTTCGCCGCCGCCGCTGCCGCGCTCAAGACCGAGCTGACCGTCCCCGGCGTCGGCCAGACCGTCGTGCTGACCCGCACCTCGGCCCGCGCGACGCCGATGCCGCCCGGGGAGGACCTGGCGTCGCTGGGCCGCAGCCGGTCGACGGTGGTGCTGCACCTGGCCGTGCAGCGCATCGACGAGGTCGTGGCCGAGCTGGTCCCGAACTACGGCGCCACCTGCCCGGTCGCCGTGGTCGCCTACGCCTCGCGCGCCGACGAGGTGGTGCTGCGCGGCACCCTCGCCGACATCGCCGGGCAGGTGCGCGCCGCGGGCATCCGGCGCACGGCGGTGATCATCGTCGGCCGCGTGCTCGACCCCGTGGGCCACTGCGACAGCCACCTCTACTCCGCCGAGCGCGAGCGGCCTCAGTGAGCGCGACCGACGACCACCCCGGCCCGGTCGATCACCACCACGTCCACCGCCACCTCGGCCCCCCGCAGCACCTCGACCGCGGTGGCCTTCGCCCCGGCCGCCACCGCGTCGCCCAGCGGCACGCCCGCGGCCTCGGCCAGGCGCAGCGCCTCCAGCGCGGTGTTGCCCGCGGTGATGCGCGCCGCCAGACCGTCGTCCCCGCCCGCGGCGACGGCGGTCGCGGCGAGGGCGGCGAGGTCGACCTGCGAGCGGCCCGAGTGCAGGTCGAGGTGGCCGTCGGCGAGCTTGGACAGCTTGCCGAAGCCGCCCGCGATCGTCAGCCGGGGCACCGGGTGGCGGCGCAGGTACTTGAGCACCGCCCCGGCGAAGTCGCCCATGTCCAGCAGCGCGTCCTCGGGCAGGCCGTGCAGCGCGGCCACGGTCTTCTCCGAGGTCGACCCGGTGCAGCCCGCCACGTGGGTGTACCCGGCGGCCCTGGCCACGTCCACGCCGCGGCGGATGCTGTCGATCCACGCCGAGCACGAGTAGGGCACCACCACGCCGGTCGTGCCCAGGATCGACAGGCCGCCGAGGATGCCCAGCCGCGGGTTCCAGGTCTTGCGGGCCAGTTCCTCCCCGCCGTCGACCGAGACCTCCACGACCACGTCACCGCTGCCGCCGTGCCGCGCGGCCACCGCGGCCACGTGGTCGCGCATGAGCGTGCGCGGCACCGGGTTGATCGCGGGCTCGCCCACCGGCAGCGGCAGCCCGGCCTTGGTGACCGTGCCGACACCGGGACCGGCGCGGAAGGTCACCCCGGAGCCGGGCGGGCCGGGGCGGACGGTCGAGCGGACCAGGGCGCCGTGGGTGACGTCCGGGTCGTCGCCCGCGTCCTTCACCACCCCCGCCGTGGCCACCCCGTCCCCGAGGTGTTCGGTCGCCAGCGCGAACGCCGGTGCCTGTCCCTTCGGGAGGGTGATGGTCACCGGGTCGGGGAACTCGCCGGTCAGCAGGGCGGTGTAGGCGGCGGTCGTCGCCGCGGTCGCGCACGCCCCGGTGGTCCAGCCGTAGCGCAACCCCTCCGGCGTGCGCCGCTCTCCGCTCATGGCACCAGCGTGCCCAACCGCGTCCCGGCGCTTCCGGCGGGGGTGTCGTGCCGACCGTGCTGATCCTCGGCGGCACCGCGGAGGCCCGCGCCTTGGCCGCGGTCCTGCACGAGCGCCCCAGTACCCGCGTGGTGTCCTCGCTGGCCGGTCGGGTGGCCCGGCCCCGGCTGCCGGTGGGGGAGGTGCGGGTGGGCGGGTTCGGCGGACCGGACAGGCTCGCCGAGTACCTGCGCGCGGAGTCCGTGACCGCCGTGGTGGACGCCACGCACCCGTTCGCCGAGCGGATCAGCGCCTCCGCCGCCACCGCGGCAGGCGCCGCCGCCGTGCCCCTGGTCCTGCTCCGCCGCCCGGGGTGGACCCCGCGCCCCGGCGACGCCTGGCACTGGGTCGACGACCTGACCGCCGCCGCCGCGCTGCTGCCCGACCTCGGCGACCGCGTCTTCCTCACCACCGGGCGCCAGGGCCTGCCCGCCTTCGCCGCCGCCCCGCAGTGGTTCCTGGTGCGCTGCGTCGACCCGCCGGACCCGCCGCTGCCCGCCCGGTGCGAACTGCTGCTCGACCGCGGCCCGTACACCCTCGACGGTGAGCTGGCGCTGATGCGTGCGCACCGGGTCGAGGTGCTGGTGACCAAGGACAGCGGCGGCCCGCTGACCGTCGCCAAGCTCGACGCGGCCAGGGAGCTGGGGCTGCCGGTGGTCGTGGTGCGCCGCCCGGGCACCCCGGACGTGCCGGTGCTGGCCTCGGTGCCCGGGGTCGTCGACTGGCTGACCGGCGTGCTCGACCAGGATGCGGGAGGGACCCGCTGATCACCGACGACCCAACCGGGACCGCGGCGGGGTGCCCGGTCGAGTCGGTGTGACCGGGCACCCCGGCTGGTCCGCCCGCGCGGGTGCGCCGGTAGGACCAGCGGGCGGCTAGCTGAGCATCCTGCTGCGCTGCTCTGTGATGACCTGCTTGTACTGCAACGAGTTCACCTGGACCGAGGGGGCGACCGACCAGGAGTTGACCGAGCTCAACGTCGCGGTCATGGAGTACACGTTGTCCGGGAACTGGATCATCACGGCATCGGTCATGGTCGCCACGTCGAGGACCTCGCCCTGGACGTAGCTGCCCGCCACCAGGTAGTAGACCGGGTGCGGGTTCAGGCTCATGGTGACGTTCGGCTTGCCCTGGAAGGCGAACGTGCCCGCGCCCGACATCGCACCCTTGGCGGCGAGATCCGGGTCCATTTGGTAGACGCACATGTCCCGGAATGACTTCGAATTGTTGATGACGCGGAGGGTGTACCGCGTGCCTGCCATGTGATTGTCGCTCTCTGTTCGGCGAAAGGTGACACGGTTGAGGCTGCGGTATCCAAGATCTACGTGAACCGTAGCCTGGCTGCGCAGGGCCGAGTGTGCTCCGGATATGGCTTCTCCAACAGCGATGACACCCGTTCGAGGAGTGGTTTGACGCTGGGTGACAAGCGGTGTGGACTAATCGCGTGTCGGTCGAGGAGAGCTGATCTGTGAGCAGTTCGTACGCTACCGAGGAAAGCTGGACCTGTCCGGGTGAAATCACGGAAGACAAGAAGCTCTGCGCAGTCGGCCAGGCGACGCGGGGTCACCGGCAAGAAGGATTCCGGCAGGCCGATGCCGCCGATGCCCTCGGATGACATCGAACCCGGAGGCTTGCCATGAAGTTCTCGCTCGGCTTCTTCAACGATTCCTCGTCGAAGCAGGATTGGGCTGTTTTCCTGGACAGCGTATCCATCGCGACGTTCCAACTGGAGGCCCACAAAGGCAGTGGGAAGTGGGTTCCGGTCGAGATGGGGGACGGGGGCAAGGTGCAGATCACGGTGTCGGCGACCGGAGACGCCGCGGCCGACCTCACCGTGGTGGGCACCAAGCTCGTGCTCAGTTCGCACACGCCGAGGGTATGGCGGCTGGACCAGGAGACCGGCACCCAGTACACCGTGTACTGCAGCCTCACCCAGGTTCTGCCGCGTGACCCGGTGGGCGGTCGCCGCGTCCACCGGGTGGCGGCCCGCCCGCTTTCGCCGGTTCGCGCGGGTGGGGTCCGTTGCCGTCGGGTCCGACGACCCCGACAGGCCCGCCGCGGCGGTCAGGCGTTGCCGATGACCGACGAACCGCCGATCTTCCAGATCCCGTCCTCGGCGACCATGGTGAACCGGGTGCGCTCGGTGCTGGTGGCCCCGTTCGTGCGGGTGTAGGTGATCGTCGCGTCGACCTGGTTGGGGCCGCTGGCCACGACGTTGCCCACCGAGACGGCCCGGAACCCGCTCCAGAAGCGCTTGTACCCGGACAGGCCGCCCGCCGTCTTCTGCTGGTAGCCGGCGGTCAGCCTGCCCCAGTTCTGGTCCGTCCCGCCGGGCAGGCCCGCGTAGTAGCCGGTGATCGCCGCGACCCGGGCCTCCGGCGTGTCCTCGGCACCGGCGGGCGGTGGGGCGGTGGTCGGGGGCGGCTGCGTGGTCGTCGTCGGCGGGGGTGTGGTCGTCTCCGGGGTGGAACTGGGGGCGGGCGGCTCGGTGGGGGGCTCGTTGCCCGCCGGCGGCGCCGCGCTGGTGCCGGGGGGACCGGTGACCGTGGAGACCGTGGTGTTCGGGGCGGCGACCGGGTCCTGCTCGGAGTCGCGGTTGAGCGTCACCAGGACGATCGCCACCGCCAGCACGACGACCAGGGCCGTCGCGCCGACGAGCAGCGCCGCCTTGCGCTTGCGGTCGGGGTCCCCGGGCTCGGGGTCGGGGCGCTGGGCGGGCGGTGGCACCACGGGCAGCGCGGCCGTGGCCGGGGGCGGGGCGCTCGGCGCGGGGGCCTCCGCCGCCGCGCCGAACTTCTCCGTGCGCAGCGGCGTCGCCACCTGGGTCGGTACCTCGGCCGAAGCCCAGTCGCGCTCGGCCAGCACCCGGCGGACCTCCGCCATCGTCGGCCGGGCCGCCGGGTCGGTGGCCAGCATCGCCAGCAGCAGGTCCGTCATCGGACCGGAGTTGCGGGGCGGGTCGATCTGCCCGGACGCGGCCCGGTGCAGGGTCGCCATCGTGTTGTCGTTGGCCCCGAACGGCGAGACGCCCTCGATCGCGGTGTACAGCGTGGCGCCGAGGGAGAACACGTCGGAGGCGAAGGTGGCGGCCTTGCCCTGCGCCACCTCCGGCGACAGGTAGGCGGGGGTGCCCGCGATGTTGGTGGTGGTCGTGCCGGTGACGTCCTCGACCAGCCGGGAGATGCCGAAGTCGGTGATCTTCACGGTGTCGTCGTGGCCGAGCAGCAGGTTCCCCGGCTTCACGTCCCGGTGCACCACGCCCACCTCGTGCGCGGCGGCCAGCGCGGCGGCCACCTGGGCGCCGATGTTCGCCACCTCGTCCAGCGGCAGCGTCTTCTGCTCGCGCAGCACCACCGACAGGTTCGTCGAGGGCACGTACTCCAGCACCAGGTACGGGGCGCCGCCGTCCTCGACCACGTCGAAGACGGTGATCGACGACGGGTGCTGCAACTTGGCCGCGATCCGGCCCTCGCGCATGGCCCGCCGGTTGACCTCCTCGACCTCCGGCGCGGTCAGCGACGCGGGCACCAGCAGTTGCTTGACCGCCACCGTGCGGTGCAACCGCTCGTCGTAGGCCTGCCACACCACACCCATGCCGCCCGCGCCGAGCTGCTTCGACAGCCGGTACCGACCGGCGATCAGCCGGTCCTCGCTCTTCATGGCAGCCGCCAAGGTGCGCACATCACCGCACAAGAGTTACACGAACAGGTGACAACCAAACAGGCTCAGCGCGGGCTCGGCGTGGCGCGCACGCCGTTTTGGCGGTGCCGGAGCACAGGCGTCAGCCGGACCCCGGGCGGAAGCGGACCGCGTCCCCGACCCGAAGATCCAGGTCAGCGGCGGTCAACACGGTGTCGGCGGCGACCAGGACGTTGTAGTGGTTCGGGAAGTGGCACTCGTCGAAACCCGCCACCGTGCCGATCCGCCGCCCGGTGGCGGTCCACACCTCGTCGCCGCGCTGCAACACGGTCGCGGCGGTGAACTCGGCGAAACCGAGGAACCCGACCCGGTCCACCCGGTCACCCGGGCGCCCCGGCCGGTCGGCGGTGGTCACCAGCTCGTGCACCTGCCCGGCGGGCACGCACCGCGACTCCCACGGCGCCAGCACCATGCCGCGGTCGTCGCGGCTGTGGAACATCAGCGCCACCATCCGCGCGTCCGCGTCGGCCTTGGCCCGCATCCGCGGCCGGGTCTCCTTCGCCCGCGCCACCCGGTACGCCTCGGCGACCACCTCCACCAGCGCGGGCCCCGGGTCCGGTGCGCCCGGCCCGGCCTCCACCGCCTCCCGGAACGCGGTCAGGATGCCGCGGTACTCGTGCGCCAGCGACGCCTTGAACCCCGGGTGCCCGGCCAGCAGGTCGGCGGTGCGGCTGGTCCCGTCGCGCAGGTCCACCCGCACGTCCTTGACCTCCCCGGTCGGCAGCGCCCAGTCCAGCTCGACCCGCACCGGCACCTCCCCGGCGCGCAGGTCCAGCTCCGCGCAGTGCTCCGCGCCGCCGCGCACGTCGCCGATGGTGGCGTCGACCAGGGTCAGGTCGCCGACGAGCAGCCGCACCGCGTCCAGCGCGTTCGGCCCGTTGTCGATCAGGCAGCCGCCGCCGCAGCGGGCCGGGTCGAGGTACCAGCCCTCGCCGCCGGTGTGCTCGCCGATGTTCTCGTGGTAGCGCGCCGTCACCCTGGCGATCTGAGCCCGCGGCGGCAGCGCGGCGGCCAGGTCGAGCAGGTTGCGGTTGTAGCGGCGGTGGAAGGCGGTGAACAGCACCGCCGCGTGCTCGGCCGCGGTCCGGGCCAGCGCGCGGGCATCCGCCGGGTCGACGGTCAGCGGCTTCTCGCAGCACACCGCGATGCCCCTGCTCAGCGCCGCGTGCGCCACCTCGGCGTGCAGGTCGTTGGGCAGGGTGATGACCACGGCGGTCACCACGCCCGCGTCGAGCAGGTCGCGCGCGTCGGTGAAGGTGGCCACCCCGCTGCCGGTGAACCCGGCCAGCCGCGCGGGGTCCAGGTCGCACACCGCGGCCAGGGTGACCGCGTCGTCGGCGGCGATGGCGTCGAGGAAGTAGCGGGAAATGGTGCCCAGACCGATGACGCCGACCTTCACGCTGTCTTCTCCTCGCCTGAGCGGACGTGCGCGCCGAACGCGTGCACCAGCGCGCGCACCCGGTCGGCGTACTCGTCGAGGTCGTCGAGCCGGACGTGCTCGTCCGGGGTGTGCGCGCCGTCGCGGTCGAGCAGGCCGGGGCCGCAGGCGACCACGTACCGGTCGCGGCCCGGCGCCCAGATGGCGTCGCAGGTGAAGGCGCTGCCGTCGGCCACCCCGTCGTGGCGGTGCAGGCCCGCCTCGGCGAGCACGGCCTCCATCGCCGCGTCCCGGTTGGCCAGCGGCGGCAGCCCGCGCTTGAGCCAGTCGAGCCGGACCACGCGGTCCCAGTCGGCCACCAGCCGCCGGGTGACCGGGTTGTCGCCGAACCGGTCGGCGGCCTCCGCCCCCGCCTCGGCCACCGCCCGCTCCACCTCCAGCGCGAGCGCCGAGGCCACCGCGCGGTCGTGGTAGGCGATGTTGAGCCGCAGCTCACCGGTGCCGTAGACCCGGTTGTGCGACCGTCCGGTGTGGACACCGGAGACGCAGACCCTGGCGCCGAGCCGGTCGGCCACCCGCCCCAGCCGCTCGGTCAACCGGACCGCGAGGAAACCGAGGGCGACGGTGGCGTTGTGCCCGTCGGCCGGTCGGTCGTCGGTGCTGTCGAGGCCGCGCACGCCCAGCACGGGGGTCATGGTGGCGCTGCACGCGTCGAGCACCCGGCAGCCGGTCGGCTCGGCGAACACCATCAGCCTGCCCACGCACCCGGTCTCCACCAGCCACCGCGTCCCGCACACGCCCATCGCGCCGCCCTCCTCCCCGGGCACGCTGGCCACCAGCACCTCGATGTCGGCGGTCAGGCCCGGGTCCTCGGCGAACGCCCGGGACACCCCGACCACCGCGGCCACCCCCGGCCCCTTGTCGTCGACCGCCCCGCGCCCGCGCAGCACCCGCCTGTCCAGCACCGGCGCGATGTGCGGGCCCACGGTGTCCAGGTGGAAGTTGATGACCATCCGCTGCCTCGGCGGCTTGAGCTTGCCGGTGCCGACGACCACGCACGGCTGCGCCGCCAGGAACCCCGCCGGGTCCGGGGCCGCCGCCTCGCGCAGCGGGGTGGGCACGTCCGGGCGGTCCAGCTCCTCGGCGGGCGGGTGGTCCCAGCGGCGCAGCGCCAGCCCGCGTTCGGCGGCGCCGCCCGCGAACAGGCTCTGCGCCCTGGCGAACCCGGCCGTGTCGCCGCCCTCCAGCGGTGACACGGTCGGCACCGCGAGGAGGGCCAGCAGCCAGTCCACGTCGGCGGCGCGCAGGCCGCTCACCCGGTGACCGCGGGCACGGCGCCGACGAGCGTGCGGAACGCGTGCACGCAGTCGGCGTACGCGCGGGCCCGCCGCTCGGGGTCGTCGGCCACGTCCAGGTGCGGGATGAGCGCGACGTGCGGCTCCAGGCTGAACCAGCCGCGGTACCCGGCGTCGAGGAGCAGCCCCACGCACTCGGCGAGCCGCACCGCGCCCGAGCCGGGGGTGCCGAACACGGCGTTCCCGCCGACCCGGCGCCCGTCCTTGACGTGCACGTGCTCGACGTGGGGGAGGACCTCCCGCAGGAACGGCAGCGCCGGGTAGCCGTGAGCCAGGCCGTTGCCGGTGTCGAACAGCAGCCGCAGCGCCGGGCTGCCCACCTCGGCCAGCAGGGCGAGGGTGCGCTCGGCGCTCGCGCCCGCCCAGCCCACGCAGTTCTCGTGCAGCAGGGTGACCCCGAGGTCCTCGGCGATCCGGGCGAGCGCGCGGATCCGCTCGACCACCGCCCGGCGCCAGTCCGGTTCCGGCCTGCCGTCGTTCGGGTAGGACATGATCCGCAGCCGGGTGCAGCCCAGCCGCGCTGCGGCCCCCGCCGAGGCGCGCAGCACCCGCACGTCGTCGGCGAGGTCGTGGTCGATCGTGGTGGACCAGTCGCCCAGCGGGGTGTCCAGCACCGGCACCGCCAGCCCGGCGCCGCCGACCGCCGCGGCGACCCGGTCCAGCTCCGCGGCGCCGAGCTCGTGCACGCGCCTGCCGTCCACCGCCCGCAGCTCGATCCCGCGCAGTCCCAACCGCTCGTGCAGCCGCACCTGCCCGACCAGGGAGTCGGCGCCCTCGTCGCCGATCCCGCACACCCGCACCGCCATCGACCCCATCCCGTCCGTCCCCATCGGACAACAGCTATCACCTCCCGGGTCGTCCCGCGCGCTGGTCCACCCGATGGTGTGGCGGTCGGTTCGCGGATTCGACCGGTATCGAGGTGCCGACCGCGCCGATGTTCGGATAATGACAAAATCCGACGGGTACCAGGGGGTTTATGAAATCGTCCCGCTCACTCCTGGGTGGCACGGTTGTTGCTGTTCAGCGGGACGGCGGGTGAGCGATAATGATAGAATCTCAGCAATTCGATCGATTTCTGGCGGACATTTCGCCGAGGTGGATCGAATGGAGCAACTTGATTGCCGGTGTGGTCCGGGCGGTCTTATGCTCTGCGTCGTCGATTTCTCTCCCCGGCCCGGTGGCCGCCCTGGACGAATCCGGCCACCGCGCCACCCTCCTCGATTCGGGGGTTTTCCCGTGCGAAGAACGATCACCCTGCCCGTCGTCGCCGCGACGATCGCGGCCTCGGCGGCGCTACCCGCCCCGGCCGCCTCCGCGGCCCCCACCCAGGACCCCGCCCGCGTCACCGCCGAGCACCGCTGCCTGTCCCCGCTGATCGGCTCGGCGACCACCGCGCTGTCGGACCCGGTCGACCCGGTGACCGCCACGCAGCGGACCAGCCCGCTGCGGGTCGAGGGCACGATCACCGTCCCCGCCGCCACCTTCACCGCCATCGGCGCGGCCACCGTCGAGGGCTCGGCCGTGCTCGACCTGATCACCACCGGCCCGAGCCAGGCGATCCGCGCCACCCTGGACCTGAGCCTGCAGAAGACGGCGGTCAGCGGGAACACCGTTGCCATCCGGGTCGTGGGGTACACCCAGTACCTGGGGCTGTCCGCCCCGTCGGGGGCCACCTCCACGCTCAACGTCGTGGCCATCGACGCGGTGCACCTCAAGCTCCACCCGCGCCGGGCCGACGGCGCCCCCACCTCGGTCCGGGAGATCACCTCGAGCTGCGTCCGCGACTCCGGCCCGCCGGTGGAGTGGTTCCGGGTCGACTACCCCACCGCACCGGACGCGGGGATCAGCGCCCCGTCGGTCCAGTCGGCCCGGGCCCTGCCCACCAGCGCCCAGATCACCTGGGCCCCACCCGACTCCTTCACCCCGGGGACCTTCGCGGTCACCGGGTACGTCATCCGCGTCGACGGCGAACCGGTGCTGCGGCTGGGCCCCGAGGCCCGGTCCGCGACCGTCCCCGGCCTGCTGGAGGACACCGAGTACTGGATCCAGGTCGAGGCGGAACTCGACCGGGGCGAGGCACCGATGGCGTACCCGACGAAGATCCGCACCCCGCGGGCCAGGCTCGACGTCGCCTACACCGCCTCCGCGTCGGTCTGGTTCGGCAAGGCCGACACCACGGTCCCGCTCACCGGCGAGCTGAAGACCACGATCGACGGCTTCACCGGCACCTTCCCGGACGCGATCACCTTCGGCAAGTCCAGCTTCTACACCTCGGGCACCCGGGTCGACTTCTCCCTGCAACGCTCCCAGCAGCCTGCCCAGGGCTCCTACCGCGAGGGCGACTTCCACATCTTCGCCGGGTACCGGATGGCCATCTCGAAGGTGACCCGCAACGGCCGGGCCGTCCCGCTCGCCGCGGGGTGCGGCATCGACATCGGTGGGCTCAGCTTCAGCCCGCCGCCGCCGGACAGGTTCGACCCGCTCGCGGGCGGTTCGGTGTTCGCCCCGTTCCAGGTCGGGGCGTCCACCGAGTGCGGGCAGCAGGCCGATTCGCTGCTGACCGCGCTGCTGCCCGGCTCGATCAACGTGCTCAACGTCGACCTGATCCGCCGCTAGACGTGGCAGTGGGAGCGGGCGGTGCCTCGGACGGGGGCACCGCCCGCTCCCACCGGGGTCAGGGAATCAGGTCGTGGACAGTGGAGTTGCCCACGGCGCGCAGCGGCTCCAGCCGCACGTCGAGACCGGCGAACAGGGACTCGCCCGCGCCCAGGGTGACCGGCGCCAGGTGCAGGGTCAGCTCGTCGACCTCCCCGCGGCGAGGTGGTGGCGGATGGTCGAGGCGCCGCCCGCGATGTCGACGCGGGCGTCCCCGGCGGCTTCGCGGGCCAGGACGAGCGCGCGGTCCGGCCCCTGAGTCCACCCCGGCGGCGAAACCGTCGAGGGACAGGGAGAGGCGGCTGGTGACGGTGCTCATCGGGGCTGCTCCTGGAAGAGGTCGGTCAGGACGGTGGCGAAAGCGGCGGCGTGGGTGCCGAAACCGCCGTGGTCACCGGGGACGGGGGTGGCCTCGGTGCCGAGGCGGGCGGCGAGGGCGCGGGTGGCCCGGTACGGCGGTTGGCCCGCGGACTCGGCCCCACCAGGTGGAGCACCGGCGTGGACGGGAGGGTGGTCTCGTGGGTGCCGAAGCCGGGGACTTCGTGGCCGACGAAGAACGCGCTGTCGGCCGCGAAGCGCGCCACCACGGCCGCTGCCTCAGGGTCGTCCGGGGGCTTCGGCTCGTTCCCCGCCATGCCCACCGCGGCGGCGAAGACACCCATCGCCCGCCCCACCCCACCCGCGGCGAACGCCGCCTCGACCTCCGCCACCACCGCCCGCCACTACCCGGCGTCGGGTAGCAGGTCCTCCGGCCTGTGGTCCTGCCTGCATGAGGTCGGAGCCGCCCACCGGCATCCGACACCGCCCGGAACCCGCTCGAATAACAGTGCGGTAACGGCGGGTTGGTGTCCTAGGGTGGGGGCATGTCCGAAGTCGAGGTAGTGCGCAACTTCTTCCGGCTCTACCTGGCGGGCGACCGCGCCGCCGCCGAAGCCCTGGTCGACGACGACTTCGTGTTCACCAGCCCGGTCGACGACCACATCGACCGGGCGCTGTTCTTCGAGCGCTGCTTCCCCACCGCCGACCGACTGCTGTCGCAGGAGATCGTGCACGCCGTGCCGACCGGCGAGGGCAGCGTCTTCGTCTGCTACGAGTACGAGCTGCGCACCGGTGGCCGCTTCCGCAACACGGAGCTGATCAGCGTCCGGGACGGCAGGCTGACCGAGGCCCAGGTCTACTTCGGCGGCTCCTTCGACCCGGAGGCCCCCGGGGCCTGACGACACCCGCGGCGCATCAGGGCCGATCCGGGCCGGTGAAGGCGTGCTCGCGCTCGCGGCCGTCGGGGCTGTCGCCGAACAGGCGGGCGTCCTCGGTGGGCTCGGTGCTCGTCGGTCCGCTCGGGCGCGGACCGGGGGACACCCGCTCGGAGCGCAGGCGCGGCAGGGCGTACGGGTGGTGGGTCCTGGCCCAGGCGACCAGCCGCTCGCGCACCAGGCAGCGCAGGTCGAACAGGGTCGGCGCGTCGACCGCGCTCACCAGGGCGCGCACCCGGACCAGGGTGTTCACCGCGTCGGTCACCTGCAGCACGCAGACCCGACCGTCCCACAGGTCCGTCGCGTCCAGGACGGACCGCAGCTCGGTCCGCATCTCCTCCACCGGCATCGCCCAGTCGACGTCGATCTCGACCGTGCCGAGCAGCGCCGCCTCGCGCCGGGTCCAGTTCTCGAACGGGTTCGACATGAAGTGCGAGGTGGGGATGACCAGCCTGCGGTCGTCCCAGATGTGCACGACCAGGTAGGTCAGCGTGATGTCCTCGATCCGACCCCACTCGCCCTCGACGATCACCACGTCGTCGAGCCGGATGGCGTCGCTGAACGCGATCTGCAACCCGGCGAACACGTTGCCCAGCAACGACTGCGCGGCCAGCGCGGCGATGGCGCCGATCACCCCGGCCGAGGCCAGCAGGCTGGTGCCCGCCGCGCGCGCCCCGGGGAAGGTCATCAGCATCGCGGCCAGCGCCAGGACCGCCACCCCGGCCACGGTCACCCGGCGCACCAGCGTGATCTGCGTCTGCACCCGGCGGGCGTGCCGGTTGTCGCGCTCGTCCACGCGCAGCCGCGACAGCGCGGTCTGCTCGGCCGACAGCAGCACCCCGGCGAGCAGCCAGGCACCGGTGCCGATCAGCGCCAGCGTCATCGCGTGCGTCACCGGTCCGGTCCACCCGGTCGGCGGCAGCGCCACGAACACGGTCAGCCGGAGGATGAGCACCGCCCCGAAGCAGCGCAGCGGCCTGGAGGTGTGCTCGACCAGCCCGGCCAGCAGCGCCGACCGCCTGCCCAGTCTCCGGAACCCCCGCCGCAGCAGGTACTCCAGCACCAGGAACACCCCGAACACCACCACCGCGACCACTCCCGCGGACAGCACCCCCATCCACGCCTCCGACATCGGCGCCTCCCTCCGTGCGTCTCGTCCGGTCGGAACGGGTGGGTTACCACCCGGGGCGCGTCGCCTCACCGGGCGTGGGCCGCCTCACAACTGACAACTCGTCAAATTCGTGTGTTTTCGGGTGATTGAGTCCCTCTCGATCGGGGCATCTTCTCTCCACAGCGTTCACCAGGACCAGGGAGTTCACTCGGAAGGGATCCCCACCATGGACACCACCGCCACTCTCCAGCACCCGTCGAGCACCACCTTCGACTTCTCCTCCGACGAGCCCATCGGGGCCTGCCTGTGCCCGGAGTTCGCCCACGGCAGGCGCGAGCTGCACATCACCGGCCAGCCCGGCTGCGTGGACGAGGTCCGCGCGAACTGAGCCCCACCCCGTCTGCTTTCCTAGGGGCCCGGCGCGGTCGCCGGGTCGTTCTGGAGGGCAGATGGACGCCGAAGAAGACGGGCGTGGAGAACGCCACCCCGGCGCCGGGGTGGCTTCCACGCTCACCGGGGCCGCCGCCCTGTTCGTGCTGCTGCGACTGCTGGCGGTCTCGGGCTACGACTGGCACACCGCGTTCGCCCTGCTGCACACCCTGGACTTCGAGGACGCGCCCGCGATCTTCCTCGGCACCTTCATGGCGAACCGGGTGATCAGCAGCGTCCTGCTCGTGGCGTTGATCCCGTTCACGGTCTTGGCCTACGCCGGTGCGCGCCGGGCCGCCGACCACCGGGCGTGGGCGGGTCCGGCGCTGCTGGTGGTGGTGCTGGTCGCGATGGTCGTGGCGCACGTGCGCAGCTACCGGAGCTGGGGGCTGCTGATGGCGATCGTGGTGTTGGGCGTGGTGTTGACGCTGGTCGAACGCACCCGCGAGCACCCGCGCTTCGGCGGCCCGGTGCGCTGGGTGCTCCGGAGTTCCCAGTCACTGGCGGTGGTGGGTGCCCTCGTCTGCGCGGCGGTGGTGAGCACGCCCTGGGTTCCGCTGGAGCGCATCGAGACGACCACCGGCATCGACGACTTCTACGTCTTCGACGTCAGCCCGGGGTTCCTCAAGGTCCTCACCGCCGACACCCACGAGTTCCGCATCTTCCGCGACGACGAGATCCGGCACCGCGTGGAACTCGCCGACCACTGACGATCACCGATCACCCGCACGCCGACAGTCGCTCAGTAGGCCAGGCCCGCGGCGCCGCCGAGCAGTGCGGTCCCGCCGGTGCCCAACCAGCCCTCCGCCGACCCGGCGTGCTGGCCCATGGTGTGCACGTCGCGGAACCGGCGCTGCAACGACGAGGAGTCCCGCGCCGCGCCACCGCCGCCGAGCCGGTAGCAGGTGTCCACTGTGGAGACACAGGTCTCGGTGACCCAGGCCAGCGTCGCCGACGCCTCCGGGCTGGCGGGCCCGACCGACGCCGGGTCGGCGGTGGCCCGCGTCCAGAACTCCCCGGCCACCTCGCGCAGCAGCGCCCGCGCGGCCCGCACCCCGGCCTCGGCCCGGCCGAGGTGCACCTGGAAGACGGGGGAGTCCAGCAGCGCCGCCTTGGCGTAGAGGCGCTGCTTGCCGCCGGTGGCCAGCGCGATCAGGTCGTCCACCGCGCCTTGGGCGGTGCCCACCGCCACCGCGGCCATGTGCAGGACGAAGTGCACCAGCGGTGCGGTGTAGAGCGGCCCCGGCACGCACGGCACCCCGGTGAACACGTCGAAGGTGTCCCGCTCCGGCGCCACGGCGTCGGCCACGGCGATGTCGTTGCTGCCGGTGCCGCGCAGGCCCAGCACCCGCCAGGTGTCGAGCACCTCGGCGCCGGGCAGCAGCACCGCGCGCAGCACCGGTACCCCGTCGACCACCCGGGGCACGCCGCCGTCGGTCAGCACGCAGTTGCCGAACAGGTGGTCGGCGTGCCCGGACCCGCTGGCGAACGCCCACCGCCCGGACACCCGGTAGCCACCGGCCACCGGCTCGGCCGTGCCCTGCGCGTTGAACCCACCCGCCACCACCACGTCCGGCGACCCCGCGTACAGCTCGTCGAACCGCTCCCGGTCCACCAGCGACAGCAACTGCGGGGTCTCCGCGCCGATCATCACCGTCCACCCGGTCGCCGCGTCCGCCCGCGCCAGCGCCTCCAACACGTCGAGGCCGGTGCGCAGGTCCGTCTCCAGGCCGCCGTGCGAGCGCGGGGTGAACATGCGGAAGAAGCCCGCGGTCTTCAACTCCTCGACCAGGTCGACCGGCAGTTCCCGGCCGCTCTCGATCTCCTCGGCCCGGTCGGCGAGGGTGGGGGCGAGGTCACGCGCGGTGTCCAGCAACGACATCGATGGGTCCTTCCGGAACGGGCTACGAGGAGTACTCGTCACCGCCCGCCTGCCCGTTAGCGCCTTCCCGACGGCGGTACCGCTGCACGCCGAGGACGGTCAGCACCGGCACCGCCACCAGTGTGGGCAACTGCAGCGGCGGCGGCAGGGGACCGGGCGGGGACGACGGCACCGGGTATGGGCGGCCGCCGACTGGGTAGTCCGATCGAGTCGGCCGGTCCCGAGTGGGGAACCGGCGGCGCGGGAGAAGGGCGTGCGGGATGTCGGTGGGGTTGCTGGTGCTGTTCGCCGGAGTCGTCATGACCGCCTACGTCATCCCCGGTCCCGACTGGGCGGTCGTCCTGCGCCACTCCGCCCGCGACCGCCGCACCGGCTTCGTCGCCATGCTGGGCGTGCAGGCAGGACTGTGCGTGCACATGGCCGCCGCCGCCCTCGGCGTCTCCACGCTCATCACCCACAGCCCGGTCGCCTTCACCGCTTTGAAGGTCGTCGGCGCGGCTTACCTCGTCTACCTGGGCGCCACCGCGCTGTGGCGCTCCCGGCGCCGCCCGGAAGCTGATCCCGCCGAGGACGACGCCACCGCGTCCACGTCGAAGGGCCGGGTCTTCCGCCAGTCCTTCACCGCCAACGTCCTCAACCCCAAGGCGGCCCTGTTCTTCGTCAGCGTGCTGCCCCAGTTCCTGTCGGCGGACGCACCGGCAGGTCCCCAGGTGTTGCTGCTGGGCGGGCTCGACATCGCGCTCGGCCTGGTGTGGTGGACCGTGTTCGTGCTGCTCACCTCCCGGCTGTCGAAGTTCATGCGCCGCAGCGGCCCGCGCCAGGCCCTCGACCGCGTCACCGGCGGCGCCCTCGTCGGCCTGGGCGTCACCCTGGCGGTCGCGGGCTGACCGACCCGCGGTCCCGCCGTCGGCGCGGTGGTGTGTGATCGGGCGCATGGCGATCACAGTGGGCGGGCGGGCGGTCGACGGGCTGGACGAGGCCGCGGGTGTGCTCGGGGAGTGGCAACGCGAGGGGGCGCCGGTGCAACTGCACCCGGGGGACCTGGGCTGGTTCCAGCGCTTCGGCGCGCAGGCGACGGCCGCTGCTGTCCGCACCTGGAGCCGGGACGGGCGGATCCTCGCCCTCGGGCTGTTGGACGGACCCGGCCTGCTGCGGCTGGCGATCGCGCCGGACGCCCAGCAGGACGCGGAACTGGCGCGGCAGTTGCTCGAGGACGTGAGCGAGCCCGCGCGCGGCGTGCTGCCCTCGGGGAAGGTGTGCATCGAGGCGCCGAGGGGCGCATTGCTCCGAGACCTGTTGTCCGAAGACGGTTGGAACGCCGACGAGCCGTGGACGCACCTGCGCCGCGACCTCGCGGAGCCGGTGGCGGACCCGGGCGTGCGGATCGAGGTCGTCGGGCCGGAGCAGGTGCACCTGCGGACCGGGGTGCAGCGGGCATCGTTCGACGGGTCGACGTTCACCGAAGGGCACTGGCACGCGATGGCGGCCGGGTCGCCGTACGTCGACGCCCGCTGCCTGCTCGCCCACGACGACCGGGGTGCCGCGGTGGCGGCGGTGACGGTGTGGTCGGCTGGCCCGGGGAAACCGGGGCTGCTCGAACCGATGGGCGTGCACCGCGACCACCGGGGTCGCGGCCACGGCAGGGCGATCACCCTCGCCGCGGCGGCCGCGTTGCGGGAGCTGGGTTCGTCGAGCGCGGTCGTCTGCACCCCGAGCGCCAACGCGGGCGCCGTCGCCACCTACGGGTCAGCGGGCTTCCGACGACTCCCCGAGGTCCGCGACCTGTGCCGGGGCACCCGGTAGGGCT
The DNA here is from genome assembly GCF_021056305.1 of Actinokineospora sp. PR83. NCBI lineage: Bacteria > Bacillati > Actinomycetota > Actinomycetes > Pseudonocardiales > Pseudonocardiaceae > Actinokineospora > Actinokineospora sp. PR83. The sequence goes on along the minus strand of NZ_JAJCXD010000075.1, from coordinate 8,833 downwards.
TGACCGGGACGTCCGCTGCGACGGCGCGGACCGCCGATGTGGACGGGCGCTGCCGGGTGCCCCGGCGCGTCGTGAGGTCGAGGTCGGTATTGGGCCAGAACGTGCGATGGGGGCGCGAGAACCACCGGTACCGGGTGCGGTCGCGGTGCGGGGTTGCAGGTGGCCGCGCAGGACACGTTGGGCGGTGAGGCGGACCTCGCGCTCCTGGCGGGCGTCCTCGTCGGTGGCGGTGGCGGTGTTGAGGGGTGCGGTCGGCCGGGCGTGTGCGGGGCGCAGGGGTGCGCGCAAGCCGCTGAGTTTGCGGGTGCCGGGTGTGCGGGGCGGGGTGTAGGGGCCGCGTAGGTAGGCGCAGATGACGTCGATGATGCTCTGGCGGTGGTCGGGGTTGTCCTGGGCGACCCGTTCCAGGGCGTAGGGGCCGCCGCGGCCGCCGCGCTGACCAACACCGGCAGCACGACCACCAGGACGGCCCGCCACCAACCGGCCCCACCATGTCTCAGGTGGATCCGAGTGCCGACAGGGGTGCCGATATGTAGATCCAACACCGACAAGTCAAGGCGGAAGGGGCAAGTGGGTGATTTGATCCGCGTCTCATTGTTTGCCACACCAACAGTTGGTGCTCTAACGTTTGGTGTACCAAAGGAGGTGTCGTGGACGAGAAGGATCCGTTGGCCCTGGAGCGCCAGGTCTGCTTCGCGCTGTCGATCGCCGCGCGCAGCGTGGTGGCGATCTACCGGCCACTGTTGGAGCCGATGGGCCTGACCCACCCGCAGTACCTGGTCATGCTCGCGCTGTGGCAGCGGTCCCCGCTCAGCGGCAAGGAACTGGCCGGTCTGCTCGCCTTGGACCCGGGCACCCTGACGCCGCTGCTCAAGCGCCTGGAGGCCGCGGGCTACCTGCGCCGCGAACGCCACCGCGACGACGAGCGCTCGCTCGCCGTCACCCTCACCGAGGCGGGGCGGGCGCTGCGCGAGCAGGCGTTGCTCATCCCGCCGCAGGTCGTGGCCACGCTCGGCATGTCCATCCCCGAGCTGGAGGACCTGCACGCCTCGCTCACCCGCGTCATCGCCGCCGCGAAACAGGAGTCGTGATGAAGCCCAGTCCCGCTCTGCGCCTCTGGTACGCCGTCGGCGGCAGGTTGCCGCGGCGGTACGCCGACTACGTGCTGCGCACCGCCACCGATCGCACGTGGCTCGTCCGGTTCACCCTGCGCGTGCTGCTGCGCGCCGTGCTCCCCGCGACCGCCGCGATCACCCTGGTCCTGCTGCTCGCCCTCGACGCGCCGGTGGGGTTGGCGCTGGCCTGCGGTTCGCTGGGGTTGATCGTCGGCATGTACTACGCGCTGTCCTACTCGATCGAGAGCGTGGAGGGGTTGGTCGCGCGGTACGGGTTCGCGCCGGGGACGGCCGCTCGGATGCGGGAGGAGCGCAAGGAGGCCCGGGATCCGGAGCGGGAGGCGCGCTACGCGGAGCGGTGGCGTTCAAACTGAACCTACTCCCGGTAACTTAACGGTGGTAAGTTAGTTGCAGTCACCGTTGCGGAAGGGGATCGGCATGGCCGCCGAACACGTAGACGTCCTGATCGTCGGAGCCGGGCTCTCCGGCATCGGCGCCGCCAGCCACCTGCGCAAGCGGCTGCCGGGCAAGTCCTTCGTCATCCTGGAGGGACGGGGTGCCATCGGCGGCACCTGGGACCTGTTCCGCTACCCGGGCGTGCGCTCGGACTCGGACATGTTCACCCTCGGGTACGCGCACAAGCCGTGGACCGCGGCCAAGTCCATCGCCGACGGCGACTCGATCCGCGACTACATCCGCGAGGCCGCCGCCGAGAGCGGGGTCGACCGGCACGTCCGCTTCCACCACCGGGTCGTCAGCGCCGAGTGGTCGACCCCGGACGCGCGCTGGACGGTCACCGCCGAGCGCTCCGACACCGGCGAGGTGGCCGTGTTCACCGCGGGCTTCCTGTTCGCCTGCACCGGCTACTACCGCTACGAGCACGGCTACACCCCCGAGTTCCCCGGCGTCGACGACTACCGCGGCACCCTGGTGCACCCGCAGCTGTGGCCGGAGGACCTCGACTGGACCGGCAAGAAGGTCGTGGTGATCGGCTCCGGCGCCACCGCGGTCACCCTGGTGCCGTCGATGGCCAAGGCCGCCGAGCACGTCACCATGCTCCAGCGCTCGCCCAGCTACGTGCTCACCCTCGGCTCGCGCGACCCCATCGCCGACTTCGCCCGCAAGTGGCTGCCCGCGAAGGTGGCCTACCCGGTCATCCGGTGGAAGAACGTGCTGATGGCGACGGCGTTCTACCAGCTCAGCAAGCGCAGGCCCGCGTTCGTGAAGGACTTCCTGCGCAAGGACGCCGCCCGCAGGCTCCCGGCGGGCTACGACCTCGACACGCACTTCAAGCCCCGCTACGACCCGTGGGACCAGCGCGTGTGCTTCGTCCCCGACGGCGACCTGTTCCGCACGCTGCGCAAGGGCGACGCCTCCATCGTCACCGACCGGATCGAGGCGTTCACCGAGACCGGCCTGCGGCTGGAGTCCGGTGCCGAGCTGGAGGCCGACGTCGTGGTGACCGCCACCGGCCTGGACGTGCTCATGCTCGGCGGCATGACCGTCTCGGTGGACGGGGAGAAGGTCGACCCGGCCGACACCGTGGCCTACAAGGGCATGATGCTCGGCGGCGTGCCCAACGCGGCCCTGGCCGTGGGCTACACGAACGCCTCCTGGACGCTCAAGATCGACCTGGTGTCGGAGTACGTGTGCAGGCTGCTCAAGCACATGGACGCCGAGGGGGTTCGGATCGTCACCCCGAAGACGCCGGACGCCTCCGTCGGTCGGGTGCCGTTCCTGGACCTGCAGGCCGGTTACGTGCAGCGGGCCGCGGGCACGCTCCCGCAGCAGGCCGAGGTGGCCCCGTGGCGGCTGCGGCAGAACTACCCGGCGGACGTGCGCACCCTGCGCTACGGGCCGGTGGACGACGCGGTCGAGTTCAGCCGCTGAGCGACCCGGCCGGGTGGCGGCGGGTAAGGTGACCGGACCCGCCGCCGTCCGAAGGGGAGCATGGGCACGCTCGCACCCGGCACCGTGACCGGCCTCTCCCGCTGCACTGCGGTGTTCGAACCGGCCGACCCGCACCGCGCGGGCACCGTCGCCTTCCACGGCGACCTGCCGGAGGACCCGACCGGGGAGCTGACCATCCTGCGGCCGGACGGCCCCGGCGCGGTCGAGGCGACCGTCCCGGTGCTGCGGCTGCCGGTGGCCGACTCGGTGGCGGTGCTCACCAGGGCCCGGCGCGCACCCGGGGCCGACCCGGCCGCCGCGTTCTGGGGCGCGGTGGCACTGGTTGCCCTGCAACTGGTGGCCCGCGGCCGGATCGTGCCCGGTGTCTCGCCGGGCGGGTTCGACGCCTGGCGGGCCGGGCCGCTCGACGCCACCGACGCCGCGCGGCTGCGCGAACTGGCCGAGGCCATGCCCGCCACCGCGCGCTCGGTGCCGCTGGCCGGTGAGGGCGACACCCTGGCCGACCCGCTGACCCTGGTGCGCGGCTTCGTCGACGCCGTCGCCGACGGGATGCCGCGCACCGCCGCCGCCCCGCAGGCCGCGGGCGGGCCGCTGTTCGCCTCCCGCGAGCCCAACCGGGTGCCGCACCTGCGCCCGTGGTCGGCCGGGATGTCCGCGGGCCTCGACTCCGGGGTGCGCGTCTCGCTGCGGCTGGAGGTGCCCGGCGCGGACTACGCGGGTGCGGCGTTCGAGGCCGTCGTGCAGGCGCACTCGCTGGCCGACCCGGCCGTGGTGGTCGACGCGGAGCGGCTGTGGTCCGACCCCGGCCACCGGCTCGGCGCGAACTCCCGGATCGAGCTGACCAGGGCGCTGCGCCGGGCCGCCCGCACCTGGCCGGTGCTCGACCGGCTGCTCGGGCAGGGCGTGCCCGACCGGCTGGTGCTCGACGACGGCGAGGTCGCCGAGCTGTTCGGCGTGGCGCCCCGGCTGGCCGCGGCGGGGGTGGAGGTGCACTGGCCGCGCGAACTGGTCCGGTCGCTGACCGCGCGCGCCGTGGTCGGGCGGTCCGAGCGGCCCACCTCCGACGCCGCGTCGGTGTTCGGCGGGGACGGGCTGTTCGCCTTCGACTGGCAGTTGGCGCTGGGCGAGCAGCCGCTGACCGCCGCCGAGCTGGACCGGTTGGCCGAGTCGCGGCGGCCGGTGGTGCGGCTGCGCGACGAGTGGGTCTTGGTCGACCCGGACCTGGCCCGCAGGGCGCGCGACCGGGAGCTGAAGCCGGTCACCGCCCTGGAGGCCCTCGGCGTCGCGCTGACCGGTTCGGTCGAGGTCGACGGCGAACGCGTCGAGGTCGTCGCCGACACCTGGCTGGCGGAGCTGCGCGCCCGCATCGCCGACCCGGACGCGGGCACCGAGGTCGTCACCGCGCCCGCCGCGCTGGCCGCGACCCTGCGCGACTACCAGCTCCGCGGCCTGCGCTGGCTGGCCAGGATGACCGGCCTCGGCCTCGGCGGCTGCCTGGCCGACGACATGGGCCTGGGCAAGACGGTCACCCTGATCGCGCTGCACCTGCACCGCGCCGAGTCCGAGCGCACCGCCGGGCCGACGCTGGTGGTGTGCCCGGCGTCGCTGCTGGGCAACTGGGAGCGGGAGATCACCCGGTTCGCCCCGGGCACCCCGGTCCGCCGCTTCCACGGCCCGGCCCGCTCGCTCGACGGCGCCGACGCGGGGTTCGTGCTCACCACCTACGGCACCATGCGCCTCGACGCGGGCGCGCTCGCCGGGCACCGCTGGGGCCTGCTGGTCGCCGACGAGGCCCAGCACGTGAAGAACCCGGCGTCGAGCACGGCCAAGGCGCTGCGCGCGATCCCGGCCGGGGCGCGCGTCGCGCTGACCGGCACGCCGGTGGAGAACAACCTCTCGGAGCTGTGGGCGGTGCTGGACTGGACCACCCCGGGCCTGCTCGGGTCGCTCCCGGCGTTCCGGGGCCGGTGGGCCAAGCCCATCGAGGCCGACCGCGACGCCGCCACCGCCGACCGGCTGGCCCGGCTGATCCGCCCGTTCCTGCTGCGCCGCCGCAAGTCCGACCCCGGCATCGCCCCCGAGCTGCCGCCGAAGACCGAGACCGACCGGCCGGTGTCGCTCAGCCACGAGCAGGCCGCGCTGTACCGGGCGGTGGTCACCGAGACGATGGCCCGCATCCAGGCCGCCGACGGCATGGCCCGCCGCGGCCTGATCATGCGGCTGCTGACCGGGCTCAAGCAGATCTGCAACCACCCTGCGCAGTACCTGAAGGAGCCCGAGGCCCGGTTGGCGGGCCGCTCCGGGAAGCTGGAGCTGCTCGACGAGCTGCTGGGCACGATCCTCGCCGAGGACGGTGCGGTGCTGGTGTTCACCCAGTACGTGCAGATGGGCAGGCTGCTCGAACGGCACCTGCGCGACCGCGGCGTGCGCACCGGCTTCCTGCACGGTGGCACCCCCGTGCCGCGCCGCGAGGACCTGGTGCGCGGGTTCGACGCGGGGGAGTTCCCGGTGTTCCTGCTCTCGCTCAAGGCCGCGGGCACCGGCCTGAACCTGACCCGCGCGGACCACGTCGTGCACTACGACCGCTGGTGGAACCCGGCCGTGGAGGACCAGGCCACCGACCGCGCCTACCGCATCGGCCAGACCCGGCCGGTGCAGGTGCACCGGCTGATCGCCGAGGGCACGGTGGAGGACCGCATCGCCGGGATGCTGCGCGCCAAGCGCGACCTCGCCGACGCCATCCTGACCGCGGGCGAGGCCGCCCTCACCGAGCTGACCGACGCCGAACTGGCCGACCTGGTCGAGCTGCGGGGTGGTCGGTGAGCGACGTCGCCCGCGGCTTCCCCGCCTTCCCGGCCGCCACCCGCCGCGCGGGCCAGTTCGCCCGGTCCTGGTGGGGCCGGGCGTGGGTGAAGGCGCTGGAGGACACCGCGCTCGACGAGGGGCAGCTCCGGCAGGGCCGCCGCTACGCGCGGGCGGGTTACGTCGGCGCGATCACCGTCGCCGCGGGCCGCCTGTCCGCGGCGGTCCAGGACTACGAGGACGACACGGCCTACCACACGGTCGTCCGCCTGGAACCGCTGTCGGACGGCGAGTGGGCACGCTTCCTGGAGCAGATCGGCGCCGAGGCGGGCCACATCGCCGCCCTGCTCGACGGCGACATGCCCACGTCCCTGGTGGACGCGGCGGCCGACGCCGGGGTCCGGCTGCTGCCCGGGATCGGCGACCTGGACCCGGACTGCCCCTGCCCGGGGTTCGAGCTGCCCTGCCGCCACGCCGCCGCCCTGGCCTACCAGACCTCGTGGCTGCTCGACGCCGATCCCTTCGTGCTGCTGCTGATCCGCGGCCGCGACCAGCCCACGCTGCTCGACGCCCTGCGCGCCACCCCCGACCCCACCGGGACCGGCGGCGGCACCCCCGCCGCCGAGGCGTTCGCCCGCCCGCCGGTGCGGCTGCCGGAACCGCCGCCGCTGCCGGAGACCGCCCCGGGCACGCTGTCCATCCCACCTGCTCCCGGCATCGATCCCGCCGCCTTGGACCTGCTGGCCGCCGACGCCGCCGCCCGCGCCCGGCGGCTGCTCGACGCCGCGCTGGCCCCCGAGGACCGCGACGACCCGGACCTGTCCACGTTGGACACGTGGCCGGACACCGTCCGCTGGGCCGCCACCCACCCGGAGGCCGCCGACCGGCTGGCTACCACCCCCGGCATCGCCCGCGCCACCGCCGCTTGGCGGGCCGCGGGCCTGTCCGGGCTCGATGTCCTCGACACCCCGTGGACCCCGGACCCGGCCGACCTCGCGCACGCCCGCGACGCCCTCGCCGCGACCTGGGACGAGGGCGAGGCGCCGACCGCCACGGTGTGGTGCAACCGCTGGACCGCGGGCCCGCACCAACTGCGCTACGCCCGCGATGGCCGCTGGCACCCCTACCGCGTCGAGGACGGCACCTGGTGGCCCGCGGGCCCACCCCACCGCGACGCCGCCTCGGCCCTGCTGTCCCTGCTCGCCTGAACCCGATCGCGATCAGGCGCCCGGGCGGAGCCGGTCCACGAAGCGGAGCTTGCGCAGCACAGCGGGGGACAGGACAAACGGGTAGACGTCGTCCTTGCCCATGCTGCGGTTGAGCTGGTTCACCGCCCGCGACAGCGGCACCCAGGTGTTGATCAACTCCTCGAAGCCCGCGTCCTCGGTGGGGATGGCGTCGACCGGGGCGTCCGGGTGCGGGGGGATGGGGGAGCCCGCGACCAGCACGCCGAAGGCCGCCGCCGTCTGCACCGTGTCGCGGATGTGCAGCAGGTGCGCGAAGGTCTCCGCCCAGTCCTCCCACGGGTGGGCGGTGGCGTAGGTGCTGACGTGGGTCTCCTGCCAGTCGGGGGCCGGGGAGCCCGCGTAGTGCTCGCGCAGGGCCTGCTGGTAGTCGGCCCGCTCGTCGCCGAAGAGGTCGCGGAACGGACCCTCGGCGGGGGTGCCGGAAACCAGGACCTCCCAGTACCAGTGGCCGACCTCGTGGCGGAAGTGGCCGAGCACCGTGCGGTAGGGCTCGGCGAGCCGGGCGCGCAGGGCCTCCCGGTGGGCGTCGTCCCCCTCGGCCAGGTCGATGGTGATGACACCGGAGGCGTGCCCGGTGACCACCGGCTCCCTGGCGCTCGACAGCAGCTCGAAGGACAGGCCGTCGACGGGGAGACCCAGGTCGTCGAGCTGGAAGACCAGGCGGCGCTTGGCCGATTCCGCCGTGGCGAACGTGGACAGCCCCGCCGCGTCCCCGTCGGCCGGGCGGGTGCTGGTCAGGGCGCAGCAGTCGCACAGGGCGCCGTCGGCGTCGGGGACCCAGTTGCAGCCCGCCAGCCCGGCGTTGCCGCACCGGGCGTCGGCGACGACCAGGGCCCGCTCCGCCCGCCGGTAGCCGACCTCGGTCGAGCACACCACGCACGACGAGTTCTCGAAGAACAGCACGTTGCCGCACACGGGGCAGGAGAAGGACTTCACCGCCCCCGGGTACCCGCGACCCCGCCGGTTCACGCCCCACGACGCGAAGCGGCCCTCCCCGGAAAACCCGGGGAGGGCCGCTCTGCTGCTGGGGCCGGTTACTTCTTGGCCGTCAGGTCGATGTCGACGGTGTTGCCGTCGCTGGCGACGAAGGCGCCGATGATCGGGCTCAGCGGCCCGCACTTCACCGTCTCCGACAGGGAGTACTTGCCCTTGAGCTTGCCGCCCTTGAGCACGTCGAAGTTGCCGACGGACTTGAGCTGGATGTCCGAGGGCTTCTTGGTCTTGCAGCTGTCACCCTGGTAGATCGGGATGCCGAACAGCGCGACCTTGGTGAGCTTGATGGTCAGCTTGCCGTTGAAGGTGACCGCCTTGTTCGACACGGTGCCCGAGGGCTGCCCCACCTGGTCGAAGCCGATGTTCGCCGAGACCGGCAGGAAGCCGAAGATCCGGAACTGGCCGCTGGTGGCCTTGAGGTTCAGGTCACCGGTGTACTTGCCCGCCGCGAGGTCGGCGACCGCGGAGAACGAGCCCTTCAGCGGGACGCTGCCGCCGAGGCCGACCAGCTTCGACGAGCCGGACACCTTGTAGTCGACCTTCGTGCCGTCGTTCGGCGTGGTGGTCGTGGTGGTCGGCTCGGTCGTGGTGGTGGGCTCGGTGGTGGTCGTCGTCGGCTCAGTCGTCGTGGTCGTCGGCTCAGTCGTCGTCGTGGTGGGCTCGGTCGTGGTGGTGGTCGGTTCCGTGGTGGTCGTCGTCGGTTCCGTCGTGGTGGTCGTCGGTTCCGTCGTCGTCGTGGTCGGTTCCGTGGTCGTGGTGGTGGGC
>NZ_JAJCXD010000074.1:0-5893 GCF_021056305.1 Actinokineospora sp. PR83 | reverse complement strand
CGGCGAGCCGCTGCGCGAGCGGGACCTCCCCCGCGGCAGCGGCGGCCGCGCGCCGCGCCGCCGTGGTGCGGACCAGGCCGCGCAGCAGCGGCGGCACGACCTCGCGCGGGGCGAGGTCGAGGCCGACGGGCACCAGGACGGGCTCGTCGACCAGCAGCGCGGCGTCGAACAGGTCCAGCGCCTCGGCGGTGGGCAGCGCGCGCACGCCGCCGCGGCCGAGCCGGGCCCGGTCGACGCCCGTGGTGAGCCCGCTGGCCTCGTCCCACAGCCCCCAGGCCAGCGACACCGCGGGCAGGCCGTGGGCGCGGCGGTGGGCGGCCAGGGCGTCGAGGGCGGCGTTGGCGGCGGCGTAGTTGCCCTGCCCGGGGCTGCCCAGCGTCGCGCCTGCGGCGGAGAAGAGCACAAATGCGGCAAGGTCGCCGGTCAGCTCGTGCAGCGCCGTGGCCGCGTCCGCCTTGACCCGCAGCACGGCGTCGACCTGCTCGGGGGTGAGCGTGTCGAGCGTGCCGTCGTCGAGCGCGCCTGCCGCGTGCACCACCGCGGTCAGCGGGCGGTCGAGCCCCGCCAGCAGGTCGGCCAGCGCGGCCCGGTCCGCGACGTCGCAGGCGGCGAGGACGACCTCGGCCCCGGCGGCGCGCAGCTCGTCGGCGAGGTCGACGGCCGTGTCGGCGGAGCGGGCGGCGAGCACCAGGTGCCGCACGCCGTGCCGGGCGACCAGCCTGCGGGCCACGTGCGCGCCCAGCGTGCCGGTGCCGCCGGTGACCAGGACCGCGCCGTCGGGGTCGAGCGGGGCGGGGGTGGTGAGCACGACCTTGCCGATGTGCTTGGCGTGGCTGACGAACCGGAACGCGTCGGGGGCGCGGCGCACGTCGAACTCGGTGCGCGGCAGGTGGGTCAGCGCGCCCTGGTCGAACAGCGCCAGCACCTCGCGCAGGATCTCCCCGACCCGGTCCGGGCCCGCGTCCGCGAGCAGGTCGAACGCCCGGTACTGAGCGCCGGGCAGGCCGTCGCGGACGTCGGTCTTGCCCATCTCGACGAACCGCCCGCCCGGGCGCAGCAGGCCCGCCGAGGCGTCGACGAACTCCCCGGCCAGCGAGTTGAGCACCACGTCGACCGAACCCGCGCCGAACTCCTCCGCGAAGGCGAGGTCGCGCGAGGACGCCACCCGCTCGACGCCCAGCGCGCGCACAGCGCCCCACTTGGCCGGGCTCGCCGTGGCCAGCACGGTCGCGCCCCAGTGCCGGGCGAGCTGCGCGGCGGCCATGCCGACCCCGCCCGCCGCGGCGTGCACGAGCACGGTCTCCCCCGCCGCGAGGCGACCGAGGTCGCGCAGGCCGTAGTAGGCGGTGAGGAACACGACGGGGACGGCGGCGGCCTCCGCGAAGCCCCAGCCCGCGGGCACCGGCGCGAGCATCCTGGCGTCGGCCAGCGCGTGCGTGCCGAAGCCGCCGGTGAACATGCCGAACACGCGGTCGCCGGGGGCGAACCCGGTGACGCCCGCGCCGACGGCGGTGACCACGCCCGCGCCCTCGCCGCCGAGCTGCGCCCGCTCGGGGTACATGCCCAGGGCGATCATGACGTCGCGGAAGTTCAGCCCGGACGCGCGCACCGCGACCCGCACCTGCCCCGGGCCGGGCTCGGCGACGTCCTCGGCGCAGTCGACGGCGGCGAGCGCGTCGAGCGTGCCGGGCTCGGGGGCCTCGACCCGCCACACCGGGCCGGGCGGGACGAGCGAGGCGCTCGCGCCGACCCGGGCCAGCCGCGGGGCCAGGACCGCGCCGTCGCGCACGGCCAGCAGCGGCTCGTCCACCACGGCGAGGGCGGCGGCCAGGTCGGCCCCGGGGGTGCCCTCGGGGTCGAGGTCGACCAGCACGACCCGGCCCGGCTGCTCGGCCTGCACCGAGCGGACCAGGCCCCACAGCGGGGCGTGGGCCAGGTCGAGCACGTCCTCGCCGTCGCGGGCGGCCACGGCCCGCTCGGTGACCACGGCGACGCGCGCGTCGCCGCCGGAGAGCAGCGCCCGCAACTCGGTGATGGTGTCGACGACGGCGTCGCGCTGGGTCGTCGCGCCGGTGCGGCGCAGGACCACCGTCTCGGCCCGGTTGTCGCCCGCGGCAACCGGGGTCCACCTGGTCAGGTAGAGCGAGTCGGGCGCGGACGACAGCGACCGGGCGGTCATCTTCCGCGAGACCAGCGACGCGACGGTCAGCACGGGGTTGCCCGCGGTGTCGGTGAAGTCCAGCGAGATCGCGTCCGGGCCGACCGGGCGCAGGGCCACGCGGAGGGCGACGGCGCCGGTGGCGTGCAGGGCCGCGCCGCGCCAGGCGAACGGCAGGCCGCCGCCGGGGCCGTCGAGGGCGTCGAGCAGCGCGGCGTGCAGCCCGGCGTCGAGCAGGGCGGGGTGCGCGGCGAAGCCCGCCGCGCCGTCGCGGGCGGCCTCCGGCAGCTCCACCTCGGCGAACAGCGAGTCGCCCGCCCGCCAGGCGGCACGCAGGCCGCGAAAAGCGGGCCCGTAGTCGAAGCCCGCGGCGGCGAACGCGGCGTAGACCTGGTCCGGGTCGACCGGGATCGGCTCGGCCCCGGCGGGCGGCCAGACCGGGTCGGTGTCGGGGACGGCCGGGGCCTGCGGGCTCAGCACGCCGGTCGCGTGCTCGGTCCACGGCGCGGTCGAGCCCGCGGCGCGGGAGTGGATCACCAGGTCGCGGCGGCCCTCGTCGTCCGGCTCGGACACGGTGGCCTGCACGTCCAGCTCCCCGCGCGCGGGGAGCACCAGGGGTGCGGTGAGCAGCAGTTCCTCGACCTGGGTGCACCCGGCCTGGTCGGCCGCGTGCAGGGCCAGGTCGAGCATGCCGGTGCCGGGCACCAGGACGCGCCCGCTGAGCGCGTGGTCGGCGGTCCAGGGGTGGGAGCCGACACCGACGCGGCCGGTGAGGACGAGCCCGGCGCCGGTGGCGAGCTCCACCGCGTCGCCCAGGACGGGGTGGCTGCCCGTGGCGCCGGTGCGGCGCGGGGCGTCGAGCCAGTAGCGCTCGTGCTGGAAGGCGTAGGTGGGCAGCTCGACGCGCTCGCCGTCGGGGACGACGGCGGTCCAGTCGGGCTGGACACCGCGCACGACCAGCTCTCCCAGGGACAGCAGCATCCGCGACAGCCCACCGTCGTCGCGCTTGAGCGACCCGACAGCGATGACGTCCTCCGGCAGGGCCATCGTCAGCACCGGGTGCGGGGAGCACTCCACGAACGTCCCGAAACCATCCGCCACCAACCGCTCCACAGCAGCAGCGAACTCCACAGTGGACCGCAAGTTGTCGAACCAATACCCGGCGTCCATCACCGAGCCGTCCTCAACCCGACCCGTCAACGTCGAATACACCGGCACAGAACCGACCAACGGCCGAACCGGCTCCAACACCGACAGCAACTCGTCACGCAGCTCATCTACCTGAGCCGAGTGCGACGCGTAGTCCACCGGAATCCGCTTGGCGCGCACACCATCGGCCTCGCAGTAGGCGACCAGCTCATCCAGGGCAGACGGCTCGCCGGAGACCACCACGGCCGACGCCCCGTTGACGGCCGCGACCGACAGCCGCTCCCCGAACGCGGCGATCCGCGCAGCGACCTGATCTTGCGGCAGCGCAACGGACACCATGCCACCACGCCCGGCCAACCTACGCAGCACCTGCGACCGCAGCGCCACCACCCGCGCACCGTCCTCAAGCGACAGCGCACCCGCCACCACGGCCGCGGCGATCTCCCCCTGGGAGTGGCCGACGACGGCCGCGGGCTCGACGCCCCACGACCGCCACACCTCGGCCAGCGACACCATGACCGCCCAGAGCAGCGGCTGCACGACGTCCACGCGCCCCATCAGCTCCGCGTCGTCGAGGGCCGCCGCGGGCGACCAGTCGACGAACGCGGCCAGGGCGGCGGCGCACTCGCCCATCCGCTCGGCGAACACCGCCGAGCCCGCCAGCAGCGCGCGGGCCATGCCGACCCACTGCGAGCCCTGCCCGGGGAAGACGAACGCGATCCCGCCCGGGTCACCCGCCACGCCCTCGACCAGCAGCGGGTGCGGGGTGCCGCTCGCGAGCGCGGCGAGCGCGTCCCGGGTGAGCGCGACGGCCCGGTGGTCGAAGGCGGTGCGGGTGGTGGCCAGGGAGAACGCGGCCGAGGCCGCCGGGAGTGCGGGCAGCGCGGCGGCGAGCCGGGCGGCCTGGTCGCGCAGGGCGGCCGGGGTGCGGGCCGAGACCAGCAGCGGCACCGGCGCCGCCGACGGGGTGGGCTCGGGCAGCGGGTCGCCCTGCTCCAGCACCACGTGCGCGTTGGTGCCGCTCATGCCGAACGAGGACACCCCGGCGCGGCGGGCGCGGCCGGTCTGCGGCCACGCCGTCGGCTCCTGCACCAGCCGCACCGCGCCCGCAGTCCAATCGACGTGCGGGGTCGGCTCGTCGGCGTGCAGGGTGCGCGGCAGGTGGGCGTGGCGCAGCGCCAGCACCGCCTTGATCACCCCGGCGACGCCGGAGGCGGCCTGGGTGTGGCCGATGTTGGACTTCACCGAGCCGAGCAGCAGCGGCTGGTCGCGGTGCCTGCCGTATGCGGCCAGCAGGGCGTCTGCCTCGATGGGGTCGCCCAGGGCGGTGCCGGTGCCGTGCGCCTCGACGTAGTCGACCTCGGCCGCGCCGAGCCCGGCCTCGGCCAGCGCCTCGCGGATGACGCGCTGCTGCGAGCGCCCGTTGGGGGCGGTGAGCCCGTTGGACGCGCCGTCCTGGTTGGTGGCGGTGCCGCGCACCACGGCGAGCACGGGCAGCCCGCGCCTGCGGGCCTCGGAGAGCCGGGTGAGCAGCAGCATGCCCGCGCCCTCGGCCAGCGACATGCCGTCCGCGCCTGCGCCGAAGGCCTTGCACCGGCCGTCGGCGGCCAGGCCGCGCTGGCGGGAGAAGCCGATGAGCGCGCCGGGGCTGGACATCACCGCGACCCCGCCCGCCAGTGCCAGGTCGGTCTCGCCCGAGCGCAGCGAGCGGGCGGCCAGGTGCAGGGCGACCAGCGACGACGAGCACGCGGTGTCGACGGTGACCGCGGGCCCCTCCAGGCCCAGGGTGTAGGAGACGCGGCCGGTGACGACGCTGGCCGCGCTGCCGACGAGCAGGTGCCCCTCGGACAGGTCGTCCGCGCCGGTCAGGCGGGCGGCGTAGTCCTGGTAGTTGACGCCCGCGAACACGCCCGCGCGGGTGCCGCGCAGCGTGGTCGGGTCGACACCCGCGTGCTCCAGGGCCTCCCAGGACACCTCCAGCAGCAGCCGCTGGTGCGGGTCCATCGCGGCGGCCTCGCGCGGGGAGATGCCGAAGAAGGCGGGGTCGAACTCGGCCAGCCGGTCGAGGAACCCGCCCGCGGCGGCGTAGGTGGTGCCGGGGTGGTCGGGGTCGGGGTGGTGCAGGTCGGCGGGCCAGCCGCGGTCGGCGGGCAGCGGGCCGATGGCGTCGCCGCCGGTGTCGAGCAACTGCCACAGGTCGGCGGGCGAGGCCACCCCGCCGGGGAAGCGGCAGGCCATGCCGACGATGGCGATGGGCTCGTCGACGGCCTCCCGGACGACGACCTCGGCGGGCGCACCCCGGCCGAACAGCTCGGCGTCGAGGTGCTCGGCGAGCGCGGTGGCGGTGGGGTGGTCGAACACGACGGTGGTGGGCACGCGCAGGCCGGTGGCGGCGGTGAGGCGGTTGCGCAGGTCCACGGCGGTGAGCGAGTCCAGGCCCAGGTCGCGGAAGGCGGTGCGCGGGTCCACCCCGTCGGCGCCGCCGTGGCCGAGCGCGGCGGCGGCGTGCTCGCGCACGACGGCGACCAGGCGGCGCAGCCGGTCGGCGGGGGCGACCCCGGCCAGCTCGGCCCGCAGCCCGCCCCC
>NZ_JAJCXD010000073.1:0-83306 GCF_021056305.1 Actinokineospora sp. PR83 | reverse complement strand
GGGCGGCGGGCTGGTGCCCGCGACCGGCGCGGGCGCGGCCATCGCGCTGGTCGCCGCCGGGCAGCTCGCGGCGGCGGGTGCGGGCGCCTTGGCCGCGCGGACCAGGGGGCACGGTCCTGGGCAGGGCGGCGGGCCGAGTGGCGGGCAGAGTGGCGCTGCGCTGGACTGAGGGGGTGAGCCACCTCGACACCGCCCGGGAGATCGCCGACCGCGCCGTCCACCAGGTGGTGGACTGGGACGCCCCGACACCCTGTTCGGACTGGACGACCCGGGAATTGCTCAACCACCTGACCGCCGAACAGCTGTGGGTGCCGCACCTGCTGCGCGGCGAGACCGTCGACGACGTCGGGGACCGCTACGACGGCGACGTCCTGGGCGCGGACCCGGTCGCGGCCTGGGAGCGGGCGAACGCGGGAGCGGCGCGGGCCTGGCGGGGCATCCCGGACGACCGGACCGTGCACCTGTCCGCAGGCGACTCCCCCGCCACCGAGTATCGCTGGCAGATGACCCTGGACCTGGCCGTGCACGGCTGGGACCTGGCGCGGGCGGTCGGTGTCGACCCGCAGATCGACGACGGGTTGGCCGAGGCGCTGATCGAGGAGTTCAGCGGGCAGGTCGAGCAGTGGCGGGGGCAGATCTTCGACACCGAGGTCGACGTCGCCGACGGCGCCCCGCCCGCCGATCGCCTTGTCGCCCTGCTCGGCCGCGACCCCGGGTGGCGCGGATGAGCCCGTCGGGCGGGCCACTGTGGTGAACGGATCTTCACAAATTGGCCGTAGACTGGGTGGGTTCAGAACAACCCGACACGAGGAGCACCTCTTCCGTGCGCAAGTCGTCCGCACGCGAGTCCGCATCACCCGGTCGCAGTAGCGGGCCGGGCGACGGGCCCGGCGACCATACCGACCCGGGAACCGAGCGGGGTGCGCGGTGACCGGTTTCCTGGTCAGCGTCCTCGGCCTGCTGGTCGTCGTCGCCCTCACCCTCGGCACCGCGCTGTTCGTCGCCGCCGAGTTCTCCCTGACCACCCTCGAACGCAGCCAGGTCGACTCCCACGTCGAGCAGGTCGGTGACCGGCGCGCGGTGGCCATCGCCAAGGCGCACCGGACGCTGTCGTTCCAGCTCTCCGGCGCCCAGCTCGGCATCACCATCACCACCCTGGTCACCGGGTACGTCGCCGAACCCGCCATCGCCAACCTGATCGAGCCGCCGCTGGCGTGGACCGGCCTGCCGACGGGCGCGGTCGAGGCGGTCGCGATCGTCATCGCGCTGCTGGTGGCCACCGCGCTGTCGATGGTCTTCGGCGAACTGGTGCCCAAGAACCTGGCCATCGCCAGGCCGCTGCCCACCGCGCGCGCCGTGGCCGGGATGCAGGCGGTGTTCTCCTCGGTGTTCCGCTGGCTGATCAACGGCCTGAACGGGTCGGCGAACTGGGTCGTGCGCAGGCTCGGCGTGGAGCCGCAGGAGGAGCTGCGCTCGGCCCGCTCGGCGCAGGAGCTGGGCGGCCTGGTCCGCTCCAGCGCCGCCTCGGGCACCATCGACACCGGCACGGCCACGCTGCTGAGCCGGTCGCTGCGCTTCGGCGACCGCACCGCCGACGAGCTGATGACCCCGCGCGTGCAGGTGCAGGCGCTGCGCGCGGACGCCACCGTGCTCGACCTGATCGAGCTGGCCAGGGCGACCGGGCACTCCCGCTTCCCGGTGCACGGCGGCGACTTGGACGAGATCCGCGGCGTCGTGCACGTCAAGCAGGTGTTCAACGTGCCGTCCGCGGTGCGCGCGACCACCCGGGTGGCGTCGCTGGCCCGGCCGGTGCCGACCGTCCCGGAGACCCTCGACGGCGACGTGCTGCTGGAACGGCTGCGCGGGTCGGGCCTCCAGGTGGCGGTGGTCGTCGACGAGTACGGCGGCACCGCGGGCCTGGTCACCCTGGAGGACCTGGTCGAGGAGATCATCGGCGACGTCCGCGACGAGCACGACCGCGGCGAGGTCAACCCGGTGCGCCCGCTGGGCCGGGAGAGCTGGATGGTGTCGGGCCTGCTGCGCGACGACGAGCTGGCCGACGCCACCGGGTTCCGGATGCCCGAGGGCGAGTACGAGACGGTCGCGGGCCTGGTGCTGAGCAGGCTGGGCCGCATCCCCGAGGTCAACGACGAGATCCGGCTGGACGGCTGGCGGATCACGGTCATGCGGATGGACCGGCACCGGATCGCCGAGCTGCGCGTGGCCCGGCTCCCCCGCCAGGGGGTGACCGCGTGAGCGACTCCCCCGCCGCGGCCGTCCCCGACCGCGTCACCACCGCGCACCACGACCGGGTGGAGACCCACGCATGAGCGACTTCCTCGCCCTGTTCGCCACACTCGTCCTGCTGCTGGGCAACGCGTTCTTCGTCGGCCGTGTCACAGCCGCCATCATCACCGCGCGCCACGACCGGCTGGAGGCCCACGCATGAGCGACTTCCTCGCCCTGTTCGCCACACTCGTCCTCCTGCTGGGCAACGCGTTCTTCGTCGGGGCGGAATTCGCCATCATCACCGCGCGCCGCGACCGGCTGGAGGCGCTGGCCCGCGAGGGCGCCACCCGCGCCGGGGTCGCCGTCGAGGCCAGCCGGGAGCTGCCGCTGCTCATCGCGGGGGCGCAACTGGGCATCACGGTGTGCTCGCTGGGGTTGGGCGCGCTCGCCGAGCCGACCATCGCCAGCCTGCTGGAGGGCCCGTTCGGCGCCCTCGGGCTGCCGGAGGCGGTGGTGCACGGGGTGTCGTTCGCGATCGCCCTGGGCGTGGTGGTCACGCTGCACACCGTGCTCGGCGAGATGGTGCCGAAGAACCTGGCCATCGCCGGGCCGGAGCGGGCGGCCATGGCCCTGGTGCCGGTCCACTTCGCCTTCTGCAAGCTGGTCCGCCCGCTGCTGTCGCTGTTCACCAAGGCGTCCACGGCGGTGCTGCGGCTGTTCGACGTGGTCCCCAGGGACGAGCTGGAGAACGCCTACACCTCCGACGAACTGGCCACCCTCATCGCCGAGTCGCGCGCCGAGGGCCTGCTCGACGACTCCGAGCACCGCAGGCTGACCAACACGCTGAACTCGGCCGAGCGCACGGTGGCCGAGGTGCTGGTGCCGATGGACGAGATCAAGACGGTCCCGCACCCGCCGACCGTCGGCGAGGTGGAGGCGGCGGTGGCCGAGACCGGTTTCTCCCGGTTCCCGGTGCGGATGCCCGACGGCACGCTCAACGGCTACGTGCACGTCAAGGACCTGCTGGACCTGGTCGACGCCGCCCCGGACACCCGCCTGCCCTGGGCTCGGGTCCGCGGCCTGCCCGAGCTGCCCGCCGACTCCCACCTCGACGAGGCGCTGGCCGCCCTGCGCCGGGCGCAGAGCCACCTGGCGAAGGCCGTGTCGGCGGACCGTACGGTGCTCGGTGTCGTGGCACTGGAGGACCTGCTCGAGGAGTACGTGGGTGTCGTACGGGACGGGACGCACATCAGCAACGGCACCTGAGGTGCCCGAGGTGCTGGCGGAAGCCGACTGGCTGGAGCGCAGGGCGGCGCACGAGCGGCGGGTCCGGCGGTGGACCGAACCGCACGTGCGCCGCCGCGCGCTCGGCGAGAAGCACCCGGTCCTGGACTTCCTGTTCACCTACTACTCGCACCGGCCCGCCCACCTGGAGCGCTGGCACCCGGGCGTCGGCGTCGCGCTGGCCGGGCCGCGGGCCGAGGAGTACCTGCGGTGGAAGACCTACCGGCGCACGCCGGACGGGGTCGCGGTGAGCACCGAACTGCCGGAGTCGCGGGTGCGCACCGCCGAGTTCGTCCGCGGCCTGCTGCGGGCCACGGCCTCCCGACCGCCCCGGCTGGGCTGCTTCGGCCTGCACGAGTGGGCCATGGTCTACCGCCAGCCCGAGGAGCAGGTCCGGCACGTGGGCTGGCCGCTGAGGCTGGGCCCCCAGGGCACGGACGCGGTGGTGGAGGCGCAGAAGATCGTCTGCGGGCACTACGACGCCTTCCGGTTCTTCACCGAGCCCGCCCGGCCGCTGAACACCCTGTCGCCGTCGCGCGAGGGCCAGCAGGCGATGGAGCAGCCGGGGTGCCTGCACGCGACCATGGACCTGTTCAAGTGGTCGTACAAGCTGGACCCGTACACGCCGTCGGAACTGGTGGCGGACTGCTTCGAGCTGGCGCTGGAGGTGCGGGCGCTGGACATGCGGGCGAGCCCGTACGACCTGTCCGAGCTGGGCTACTCCCCCGTGCGCATCGAGACCGCCGAGGGCCGCCGGGCCTACGCCGCACTCCAGGCCGACTTCGCCCGCCGCGCGGCGCCGCTGCGCACCCGCCTGATCGAGGTCTGCGACAGGCTGCTCGGCTGAGCCTGTGGATGGATTCCCCCGGGCACCGGGGGCTGCCGGTACGGTGCCGGTGTGGTTGAGAGCAACGTGGAGATCTACACCGACGGCGCGTGCATCCCGAACCCCGGGCCGGGCGGGTGGGGTGCCGTGCTGCGCTTCGGCGGGCACGAACGGGAGCTGTGCGGTGGCGAGGCGACGACGACGACCAACAACCGGATGGAGCTGACCGCGCCGATCCGGGCGCTGGAGAGCCTGACCCGGAAGGTGCCGGTGGCCATCTACACCGACAGCACCTACGTGCGGAACGGGATCACGCAGTGGGTGGCGGGGTGGCGCAAGCGCGGGTGGATGACCTCGACCAACACGCCGGTGAAGAACGTCGACCTGTGGCAGCGGTTGGACGAACTGGTGGGCGAGCACGAGGTCGAGTGGCACTGGGTGAAGGGGCACAGTGGACACCCGGAGAACGAGCGGGCGGACCGGTTGGCGCTCAAGGGGTTGCAGGGTGCGATGCGGGCGGCCGGGTTGCCGGTGGTGGAGGAGCGGCCTGTCGCGGTGGAGCGGAAGAAGCGGGAGCCCGGGCCGATCGGGGAGGGGGCTTGCCGGGCGGTGACGAAGAAGGGGACGCCGTGTCCGGTCACGCCTCGGCCTTCCGGGTTGTGCCACGTGCACGATCCGGCGGTCCAGTGTGGAGTGACCAAGCGGAATGGGGAGCCTTGTGCGATTGCCACCGGGGGCGGGAGGTGTGATTACCACCGTTGAAGCGCGGGATCGCGCTGCCGGGTGGGTCCGCTTCGCTGAACCCGGGCCGCGTGCTTTGGCTCAAGGGCCGGGATTTTGTCGCGGGTGCCCGGGTGGGTGGATCTGCTCGGGCGGGGCCCCTACAGCGATCATGCGCCCAGTGTGACCGAGTGGGGCTGAAGAGATGCCCCACAGCCCAAGCAGGCTTGCACATGATCGCTACCCCCACCCAAGCACATCCACCCACCCGGGCATTTCCGTAGCCGGGCCGACGGTTTCGGGGGTGGCCGGCTTTCGCTGCGCCGATGGGTTCGACGTGGCCTGCCGCCGGGCAGGCCGTTGGCCTGCCCGGCGGCAGCGGGGGTCGGTCAGCCCTCGAAGGTGTCCGGGTTGGGGCCGGTGCGGGTGCCGTTGTCCAGGCCCGCCAGGGTCTTGCGGTCGTCGTCGTCGAGGGTGAAGTCGAAGACGTCGATGTTGGCTCGGATGCGGTCGGGGGTGACCGACTTGGGGATGACGATGTTGCCCAGGTCCAGGTGCCAGCGGAGGATCACCTGGGCGGTGGACTTGCCGTACTTCTCGCCGATCGCGGCGATGGCCTCGTCCTTGAGCAGTTGGCCGGAGGCCAGGGGGCTCCATGCCTCGGTGGCGATGCCGTGCTTCTCGTGGAAGGCGCGCAGTTCGGCCTGCTGGAGGTTGGGGTGCAGCTCGATCTGGTTGACCACCGGGACCACGTCCGTCTCGGCGAGCAGGCGCTCCAGGTGCGGGACGTGGAAGTTGGAGACGCCGATGGAGCGGACCCGGCCGTCGGCGCGCAGCTTCTCGAAGGCCTTGAAGGTGTCGACGTACTTGTCGCGGCGGGGCGAAGCCCAGTGGATCAGGTACAGGTCGAGGTAGTCCAGGCCGAGCTTGGACATGCTCTCGTCGAAGGCGCGGAGGGTGGAGTCGTAGCCCTGTTCGGAGTTCCACAGCTTGGTGGTGACGTGCAGTTCTTCGCGGGGGATGCCCGCGGTGGCGATGGCGGCGCCGGTGCCCTCCTCGTTGCCGTAGATCGCCGCGGTGTCGATGCCGCGGTAGCCCGCCTCCAGTGCGGTGGTCACGGCGGCGGTCACCTCGTCCTGCGGGACCTGCCACACGCCGTAGCCGAGCTGCGGGATGGTGGTGCCGTCGTTGAGGGTGACATTGGGGACTGTGGACATCGAGTGTGCAACCTCCGGATCGCGTTGGTCTCTCTCCCGGCTTACCAACGACGACCCCCACCTGAAACTTCCCCGTGGGCTTCCCCTTGTGAGATGTCCCCCGATAGAGTGGCGGCATGACTGCCGGGTCGGCCTCGCGCCGCACACAGAACGGTCGCCCGGCACTGACGTGATCCGGGGGCCTCCCCCGCGCGCTGGAAGTCCTGAGTGGACTCGCGCGTGAGAGGAGGTGAGATGCGCATGTTCCCCCAGGTCGACGAGACCTTCACCGGCACGGTCGTGGACGTGGCACCGTTCGGTTCGTTCGTCGAGCACCCGAACGGCACCCACGGCCTGCTGTACGGCGAGACCGTCGAGGTCGGCACGACCCTCGATGTCCGGGTCGTGCACTCGGACTCCGTCAAGGAGCGCTACAGCCTGGCCAGGGCGTAGCACGAACCAGCACCGACCAGCACAGACCGCGCGCACCGCCTGATCAACCGGTGCGTGCGCTGAGGACCGCCCGCGGCAGGCGCCGCCGCGGGTCGGGTCCGTCCACACACTCCGGGGGTCGGCTCGGGTCCGCGGTGCGCACCGCGGACCCGAGCCGCTCCCTCAGCCGCTGAACGCCTCGATCGGCGGGCAGGAGCAGACCAGGTTGCGGTCGCCCTTGGCACCGTCGATGCGGCGGACCGGGGGCCAGATCTTCGGGGCCGCCGTGCCTGCGGGGAAGACCGCTTCCTCGCGGCTGTACGGGTGGTCCCACTTGCCGGTGACCGACGCCGCCGTGTGCGGGGCGTTGACCAGCGGGTTGTCGTCGCGGGGCCAGTCGCCCGCCGCGACCTGGTCGATCTCGCGGCGGATGGCGATCATGGCGTCGCAGAAGCGGTCGATCTCGGCGAGGTCCTCGCTCTCGGTGGGTTCGACCATGAGGGTGCCCGCGACCGGGAACGACATCGTGGGGGCGTGCAGGCCGTAGTCGGCGAGGCGCTTGGCGACGTCGTCGACCGTGATGCCCGTGGCCTTGGTGATCGGGCGCAGGTCGAGGATGCACTCGTGGGCGACGTGGCCGCCCTCGCCGGTGTAGAGGACCGGGTAGTGCTCGTCGAGGACCCTGGCGACGTAGTTGGCCGCCGCGACCGCGGTCAGGGTGGCGCGGCGCAGGCCGTCGGCGCCCATCATCCGGACGTAGGCCCAGGAGATCGGCAGGATCGACGCCGAACCCCAGGGGGCGGCGCTGATCGGGCCGACCCCGGTCTCCGGGCCCGCGGTGGGCTGGAGGGGGTGGTTGGGCAGGAACGGCGCGAGGTGCTCGCGGACGCCGATCGGGCCGACGCCGGGGCCGCCGCCGCCGTGCGGGATGCAGAAGGTCTTGTGCAGGTTCAGGTGCGACACGTCGGAGCCGAACTTGCCGTAGCGGGCGAGGCCGATCAGCGCGTTGAGGTTGGCGCCGTCCACGTAGACCTGGCCGCCCGCGTCGTGCACGAGCCCGCACACCTCGCGGACGGTGTCCTCGTACACCCCGTGCGTGGACGGGTAGGTGATCATGATCGCGGCGAGGTCGGCCTTGTGCTCCTCGACCATGAGCCGCAGGTGGTCCAGGTCGACGTTGCCGGAGTCGTCGCACTTGACCACGGCGACGCGCATCCCGGCCATGACCGCGCTGGCGGCGTTGGTGCCGTGCGCGCTCGACGGGATCAGGCAGACGTCGCGCTCCCCGTGGCCCTGGGAGCGGTGGTAGGCGCGGATGGCCAGCAGGCCCGCGAACTCGCCCTGGCTGCCCGCGTTCGGTTGCAGGCTCACCGCGTCGTACCCGGTCAGCTCGGCCAGCCAGCGCTCCAGGTCCGCCACGACCCGCAGGATGCCCTCGGCCTGGTCGGCGGGGGCGAACGGGTGCAGGTCGGCGAAGGCGGGCCAGGTGATCGGCTCCATCTCCGCGGTGGCGTTGAGCTTCATCGTGCACGACCCCAGCGGGATCATGCTCCGGTCCAGCGCCACGTCCTTGTCCGACAGCGCGCGCAGGTAGCGCAGCAGGGCGGTCTCGGAGCGGTGCGCGGAGAACACCGGGTGCGTCAGGTACGCCGACTCGCGCAGCAGCGCGGCGGGCAGCGCGTCGGCGGTGCGCAGGTCGAGGGCGTCCACGTCGCCGGACACGCCGAAGGCCCGCCAGACCAGCTCCAGGTGGGCGCGGGTGGTGGTCTCGTCGGTGGTGACGCCCACGTGGTCGGCGTCGGTCAGCCGCAGGTTGACGCCCAGGTCGCGGGCGGCGGCCACCACGTCGGCGGCGCGGCCGGGGACCCGCAGGGTCACGGTGTCGAAGAACCCGTCGGCCACGACCTCGACGCCGCCCGCGCGCAGGCCCTCGGCCAGGACGGCGGCCATCCGGTGGGTGCGGGTGGCGATCGCCCGCAACCCGTCCGGGCCGTGGTAGACCGCGTACATCGACGCGACCACGGCGAGGAGCACCTGCGCGGTGCAGATGTTCGAGGTGGCCTTCTCCCGGCGGATGTGCTGCTCGCGGGTCTGCAACGCCAGCCGGTAGGCCAGGGCGCCGTCCGCGTCGGTGCTCACCCCGACCAGCCGCCCGGGGAGCTGGCGCTCCAGGCCCTTGGCGACCGCCATGTACCCGGCGTGCGGGCCGCCGAAGCCCATCGGCACGCCGAAGCGCTGGGTGGTGCCGACGACGACGTCCGCGCCGATCTCCCCCGGCGGGCGCAGCAGGGTCAGCGCCAGCAGGTCGGCGGCGACGGCGACCTTGGCGCCGCGCTCGTGCGCCTCCGCGATCAGCGCGGCGTGGTCGCGGACGGCGCCGGACGCACCCGGGTAGGACAGCAGGACGCCGTAGAACTCGCCCTCGGGCAGCCCGTCGGCCAGGTCGGCGACGACCAGGTCGATGCCCAGCGGCTCGGCCCTGGTCTCGATCACCGCGATGGTCTGCGGGTAGGTGTCGGCGTCGACGACGAACCGGGGCGACTTCGACCGGCCGCCGCGGCGCAGCAGGGTCATCGCCTCGGCAGCAGCGGTCGACTCGTCGAGCATCGAGGCGTTCGCGGTGGGCAGCCCGGCGAGGTCGGCGACCATGGTCTGGAAGTTCAGCAGCGCCTCCAGCCTGCCCTGGGAGATCTCCGGCTGGTACGGGGTGTAGGCGGTGTACCAGGCGGGGCTCTCCAGCACGTTGCGCCGGATCACCGGCGGGGTCTGGGTGCCGTGGTAGCCCAGGCCGATCATCTGGGTCAGCGTGGTGTTGCGGGCGGCGAGCGCGCGCAGCTCGGCCAGCGCCCCGTGCTCGGTGGCGGGCTCGGGCAGCGACAGGGTCAGGTCGCCCTCGCGGATCGACTCGGGGACCGCGCGGTGCGCCAGCTCCTCCAGCGACCCGACGCCGATGACGTCGAGGATGCGGGCCAGCTCGGCCGGGCGCGGCCCGACGTGCCGGTCGGCGAACGGGGTGCCGTGCTCCAGGGCGGCGAGGGGGATGCGGTCACTGGTCATGCGGGGCTACCTCCGGGTTTCGGGGTCGGGCCTGGGCGGGCTGCGCTGCCCTGGGCCCTCCCCCTCTGTCCGTGCCCGATCACCCGGGCGCCTGAGAGCTTCGTCCGGCCAGTGGCGGACTTGCACCTTCGGCGGGGTCACCCGGCGATGCCCGGGCGACCCGCTTTCCAGAGGCGCCTCACCCACGCGGTCCGTTTGCCTGAGAGGTTCCGGGGAGGATTTGCTCCTTCGGCGCCGGTGCGGCCGGTGGGCCGCCCGGACTCTCCCGCGCGGGTTCGTCGACGTCCCGGCGAGTCTAACCCGCGGACGCGCCGAAACCTCGCGTCGCCGCCCGGGACGTGGTCGGATGCGGGGATGGACACATCCGCCGCCCTCGCCGCCCTGGACCGCGACCTGCGCCGCGACCTGCCCGCCCTGGACGACCACGCGGTGGTCGAGCGCACCCCGCACGTCACCCGGCACGTGGACAAGCGCCCCCGCGGCTGGTCCGGGGTGGTGTGGTGCGACGTGGACGCCACGACGGCGGACGCGGTGGTCGCCGAGGAGGTCGCCCGGTTCCGGGTGCTTCCGGGCGACTGCGAGTGGAAGCACTACCACCACGACCGGTTCCGGGCGCTGCCGGTGCACCTGGTGGCGGCCGGGCTGCGGCCGGGGCAGGTGGAGGCGGTGATGGTGGCCGAGGCCGCGGCCGTGCCCGCGGTCGCCCCGCCCGCCGGGGTGTCGCTGGTGGCGGTGCACGACGCGGCGGGGATCGAGGCGGTGGTGCAGGTGCACGAGGCGGCGTTCGGGGCGCCGTTCGGGTGGCTCGGGGAGCGGCTGCTGGAGCAGCTCGTGGAGTCACCGTCGCGGTTGGACGTGCTCCTCGCCGTGGCCGACGGGGTGCCGGTGAGCGCCGCGCGGACCGAGTACTACCCGGGGACGGCGTTCGCGGGCCTGTGGGGCGGTGGGACGCTGCCGCGGTGGCGCCGCCGCGGGGTCTACCGGGCGCTGGTGTCGCACCGGGCGGAGCTGGCGCGGGCGCGGGGAGTGCGGTACCTGCACGTGGACGCGCTGCCGACGAGCAGGCCGATCCTGGAACGGCTGGGCTTCGTGCGGCTGACCTCGACCACGCCGTACACGCTGCCGGACTGAAACCGGTTTCAGCCCGCGTTGCGGGCGTTGCGGCGGCGGGTCAGCTCGTCCTGGTTCGGCTGGTCAAGCTCCAGGCCGTCGGCGCGCTCGGCCGGGAACTCGTGGATCGTGCCGCTGATCTCGCGGATCGCCCCCGAGACGGCGATGCCGAACACGCCCTGCCCGCCCTGGAGCAGGTCGACAACCTCTTCCGGCGAAGTGCACTCGTAAACAGTCGTGCCGTCGCTGAACAGGGTGATTCTGGCCAGATCCCGCACTCCCCGCTTGCGCAGGTGCTCCACAGCCACTCGGATGTTCTGCAACGAGACACCGGTGTCCAGGAGGCGCTTGACCACTTTGAGGACCAGGACGTCCTTGAACGAGTACAACCGCTGCGACCCGGACCCGGCGGCGCTGCGGACGGTGGGGACCACCAACCCGGTCCGGGCCCAGTAGTCGAGCTGCCGGTAGGTGATGCCCGCGATCTGGCACGCGGCGGGACCGCGGTAGCCGACCAGCTCGTCCGGCAGCGAGGCGTCCGGGAACAGCTCACCCTGTTCCCCGGAGTCCGTACCCTGCTCGAACACGCCTGCCTCCCCTCGTCCGGCCATCGGCGGCCGGCGAACGAGACCGCCCGTTCCGCTGTGGGGAACCGTCGGCCGAGCGCGTCGGCGGTGCGGGGGCGCACGCTCGTGCCCCACCACCGGAGACGACTGCTCGTTCCTGACGGTAAATCGGGCGCGCGGGGAGGTCAACGCGACGCGCGGGGCGCGGCGCGACTCAGGTGTCGGCGCCGCGGAAGTCCTCGGGGGAGACCGAGTCGAGGAACTCGCGGAACTTCTCCACCTCGTCCTCCTGCTCGTCCGGGATGATCAGCCCGGCCTCCTGCAGGACGGAGTCCTCGGCGTGGATGGGCACCCCCACCCGCAGGGCGAGGGCCACCGAGTCGCTGGGGCGGGCCGAGACCCGGATGTCGCCGTCGAAGACCAGCTCCGCGAAGAAGGTGCCCTCCTTCAGGTCGGTGATCCGGACCTGCTCCAGCTCGCGGCCGAGCGCCCCGATCACGTCCTTGAGCAGGTCGTGGGTCAGCGGCCGGGCAGGTCGCACCCCCTGCTGCTCCAGGGCGATCGCGGTGGCCTCCACCGACCCGATCCAGATCGGGAGGTACCGCTCCCCCTCGGCCTCGCGCAGCAACAGGATGGGCTGGTTCTGGGGCAACTCCACCCGGACACCCACGACGCGCATCTCGCTCATCGGGCTCGCCTCCCTCCGCTCGATGGGGCATCGGCGTCCCGTATCCCTTGAGGATCGCCGATCCCCGGCCTCGACGCTACCCGCCATCCGGACCCTGTGCGCGACCATTCCACTTCTGATCTGGTCACACCGGGAAGGGCCGGGGCGGTGAACTCATGTCCCGGTCAGCCTGCGCAGACCCGCGCGGACCAGCAGGGCGTGCAGGTCGACCGACAGGTCTGCCAGGTCGCGGGCCACCTCGTCGGCCCGACCGCGGGCCGCCGGGTCGCGCTGCCGGTACAGCGGGGCGACCACCTGCTCGACCAGCCCCACCTCGCGCTCGGCCGCGGCGCGGAAGGCCCGCAGGTGCCTGGGCTCGATGCCGTAGGCCGCGAGCGAGGCCACCGTGCGGGCGATGGAGACCGCACCGCCGTCGTAGTGGCCGTCGTGGTCGGCGGCCAGCAGGCCGTACTCCTCCAGGGCGCTGAGCAGGTCGTCGCCGACCCCGGCCCTGGCCAGCACCTCGGCGCGCGGCAACCGGGCGCCCTCCGGCAGCGGGTCCACCGGCTCGGGTTCGGCCGCCCGCGCCTGCGGGCGGCCGTTGTCGAGCTGCTCGCGGATGACCCGCAGCGGTAAGTACTGGTCGCGCTGGGCGGCGAGCACGAAGCGCAGCCTGGCCACGTCCGCCTCGGTGAACCGCCGGTACCCCGATGGCGTGCGCTCCGGGCTGATCAGCCCCTCCGATTCCAGGAACCGGATCTTGGAGATGGTCACGTCCGGGAACTCGGGGCGCAGGCGCTCGAGCACCGCGCCGATGCTCGCCCCGTCCCGTTCCGGCCGCGCGGCCGCGCCCGCCACTCGGCGACCCCTAGGCTCCCGCGCCCGGGCCGGTGAGGAACACCAGGCGGAACTTGCCGATCTGCACCTCGTCGCCACCGGCCAGCACGGCCTGGTCGACGGGCTCGCGGTTGACGTAGGTGCCGTTGAGGCTGCCCACGTCGATCACCACGAACTCGCCGCCCTCGCGGCGGAACTCCGCGTGCCGCCGGGAGACGGTGACGTCGTCGAGGAAGATGTCGCTGTCGGGGTGCCGTCCCGCACTGGTGGTGTCGCGGTCGAGCAGGAAGCGCGAGCCCGCGTTCGGGCCGCGCTTGACCACCAGCAGGGCGGACCCGGCGGGCAGGGCGTCCACGCCGGCGACGGCGGGCTCTGGGGCGGGGGCCTCGGTGCGGGCCTCGGGGTCGGCGAGGAAGTCGGCCCGGAAGACCGAAGTCCGTTCCGGAGACTGCTCCGGCGGGACGCCGGGCCCGTCGTTCGTGCTCACCTGAGCTCTCCTCCTGCTGGTACTTCGCTGAACAGTGCCAACGTACCGTGCGCGATCAACCGCCCGGACGGTGGTCCCCCGCTGCTCGGGGAAAGGGTGAAGATCGTCTCACGCCCGCGGCGCCGCGGGCGGCACCGCACGCGGTGTGGCGCCGGACCGGGCTCCGGGAAACCGGCCCCTGACCAGGGGACCCCGGCCGACCTAGTCTCGGGTCAGCGGCTGGTAGCCCTCTGCGTCGAGGAGGGCCTCCACGGCGTCGGGGTCGTCGATGGTGATCTCCACCAGCCAACCCTCGCCGTAGGGGTCGGAGTTGAGCAGCTCGGGCGCCTCGACCGCCTCGTCGTTGACCGCCGTGACCTCGCCGGTGAGCGGGGCGTACAGCTCCGAGACGCTCTTGGTCGACTCGACCTCGCCGATCGGGGAACCCTGCTCGACCCGCTCGCCGACCTCGGGGAGCTGGACGAACACCACGTCGCCGAGCTGCTGCTGGGCGTACTCGGTGATGCCGACCCGGACCAGTACCTCGGTCTTGGTCGCCACCCACTCGTGTTCTTCGGTGTAGCGCAGTTCTTCGGGAATCACCTTCGGTCGCCCTCTCACGACGAGCCTCGCGGGCTGGTTCCGGAGAGCTTAGATGCAGACCGGTCCGGGGTGGTGGCGCAGTGCCGCGCGCGTCTGCACGACGTAGAGCAACCCCGAGTACAGGAACAGGCCCGCACCCCAGATGGCCAGCGCGTACGCGATCGGGCGGGCGACCGTGGCGGCGGTGGAGGCGCCCTGGGCGAGCAGCAGCAGCGGGAAGGCGTACATCAGGTTGAACGTGGCCGCCTTCCCGACGTAGGTCACCTCCGGCGGGGCGAAGCCGCCCCGCCGGAGGAGACCGATGCACACCGCCACCAGCAGGTCCCTGGCCACCAGCACGGCCGCCACCCACCACGGCACGATGTCGCGCAGGACGAAGGCGACGATCGTGGCCAGGGTGTAGAGCCGGTCGGCGGCGGGGTCGAGCAGCGCGCCGAGCCTGCTGGTCTGGTCGAGCCAGCGGGCGATCTTGCCGTCGAGGTAGTCCGACAGGCCGCTGAACATCAGCAGCGCGATCGCCCAGCCGTCGGCGCGCGGACCCAGCAGCAGGTACAGGAAGACCGGCACGCCCGCCAACCGCAGCACGCTGAGCGCGTTGGGGATGGTGAGCACCCGGTCGGGGAGTCGCTCCCCCGGGTCGTCGGTGGGGCCGGGGGCCGCGTCGGACATGACCGCAGCGTATTCGGGGGGAGCCCCGCTCCGGCGGCCGGTCGCCCGTCCGGGTCAGTCGGCCCGGTGGTGGGTCCAGCCCTGCCGGTCGAGGGCGGCGGGGGTCAGGCGGGCGAGCCTGCCGTACCCGTCGAGGCCCACCCACACGGGCGGTTCGAGGACGAAGGCGCGGCCGTTGCTCCACACCACGCTGCACGGGGCGGTCGGCAGGGACCGCGCGGTGCCGGGTGCGGGCTGGCCGCCGGGTATCGCGGGGGGTGCGTCGGTCGGTGCGTCGATCTGCGTCGTCTCGCTCATCACGTGTCCTCACTGCCACGGGGGCCGGCTTCCGACCGGCATGTCGGAAGCCAAGCACCCCGCGTTAGCAACGGTCCGCACAAAAGGCGTTACCGCTTGTTAAGGTCCCGGGTGTGGGGTGTTAATGCGAAACCTTCTCCTGTGCCAGGACTTCCAGGAGGGTTTCGCAGAACCGGGGCAGGTCGTCGGGCTTGCGGCTGGTCACCAGTGTGGAGCCGTCGGATGTGTCCACGACGACCTCCTGGTCCACCCACTCCGCGCCCGCGTTGCGCAGGTCGGTTTGCAGGCTGGGCCACGAGGTGACCCGGCGCCCGCGCACGACGTCGGCCTCGATCAGCGTCCACGGCGCGTGGCAGATCGCCGCCACCGGCTTGCCGGTGTCGAAGAACGTCTTGGTGAAGCGGACCGCGCCGGGGTCGGTGCGCAGGAAGTCCGGGTTCGCCACCCCGCCGGGCAGCACGAGCGCGGCGTAGTCGGCCGGGTCGGCGTCGGCGGTGGTCTTGTCCACCGGGAACGTGTCGGCCTTGTCCAGGTGGTTGAACGCCTGCACGGTGCCGCTGTCGGTGGAGACCAGCACGGGGGTGCCCCCGGCGTTCTCGACCGCCTTCCACGGCTCGGTCAGCTCGACCTGCTCGATGCCCTCGGGGGCCACGAGGAACGCGACCTTGCGGTCGGTGAGGGGCGACATGGTGCTCCTTCCGGTCGGGTTGTCCCACAGGGGTTCCCGACCGGGGGGCGCTTAATCATCCGCGTAGGTCGGGGAAGTCGTCCTCGGTGAACTCACCGGCGACCCGTGCGTCCGCCCCGGCGTGGGCGTCGCGCTCGCGCCCGCGCAGCTCGACGCGGCGGATCTTCCCGGAGATGGTCTTGGGCAGCTCGCCGAACTCCAGCCTGCGGATCCGCTTGTAGGGGGCCAACTGCTCGCGGGCGAAGGCCAGGATGGACCGGGCGGTGTCGGCGTCGGGCTCGTACCCGGCGGCGAGCACCACGTAGGCCTTGGGCACCGACAGCCGGATCGGGTCGGGGGACGGCACCACGGCGGCCTCGGCCACGGCGGGGTGCTCGATCAGGACGCTCTCCAGCTCGAACGGCGAGATGCGGTAGTCCGATGCCTTGAACACGTCGTCCGCGCGGCCGACGTAGGTGATGTAGCCGTCCGCGTCGCGGGAGCCGACGTCGCCGGTGTGGTAGAAGCCGTCGCGCATGGACTCGGCGGTGCGCTCGTTGTCGTCGGCGTAGCCCACCATCAGCCCGACCGGCTTGGACGCCAGTTCCACGCAGATCTCGCCCTCGTCGGCGAGGTCGCCGGTGGCCGGGTCGACCAGGGCGATGCGGAACCCGGGCAGCGGGCGGCCCATCGAGCCCGCCTTCACCGGCTGACCGGGGGTGTTGGCGACCTGCACGCTGGTCTCGGTCTGCCCGAACCCGTCGCGGATGGTCACCCCCCACGCCCTCGACACCTGCTCGATCACCTCGGGGTTGAGCGGCTCCCCGGCGCCCACGACCTTGCGCGGCGGGGTCCGCAACTGGCCGAGGTCGGCCTGGATGAGCATCCGCCAGACGGTGGGCGGGGCGCAGAAGCTGGTGACCCCGCACCGGTCCATCCGGGACATCAGCGCGGTCGCGTCGAACCGGGTGTAGTTGTAGAGGAAGACGGTGGCCTCGGCGTTCCACGGCGCGAAGACGTTGCTCCAGGCGTGCTTCGCCCAGCCGGGCGAGGAGATGTTGAGGTGCACGTCGCCGGGGCGCAGGCCGATCCAGTACATGGTGGACAGGTGGCCCACCGGGTAGGACACGTGGGTGTGCTCGACCAGCTTGGGCCGGGCGGTGGTGCCGGAGGTGAAGTAGAGCAGCAGCGTGTCGTCCGCCCCGGTCGGCCCGTCCGGGGTGAACCCCGCGGGGGTCTCGGTCGAATCGGCGTAGGACTCCCACCCGTCGACCGGCTCCCCCACGGCGATGCGGGTGTAGTGCCCGGGCACGTCGTCGAACTTCGCGGTGTCGGCGGACCGGACCACCACGTGCTTGGCCAGCCCGCGGTCCACCCGGTCGCGCAGGTCGGCGGCGGCGAGCAGGGTGGTGGCCGGGATGATCACCGCCCCGAGCTTGATCGAGGCCAGGATGACCTCCCACAGCTCACCCTGGTTACCCAGCATCAGCACCAGCCGGTCGCCCCGGCGCACCCCGAGCCCGCGCAACCAGTTGGCCACCTGGTCCGACCGGCGGGACAGCTCCGCGTAGGTCCACTTCCCCTCGGTGCCGTCCTCCTCGACGATCCACAGCGCGGGCCTGCTCGCGGTGGGCTCCTCGGCGGCCACGACGTCGAACCAGTCCAACGCCCAGTTGAAGCTCGACGGGCGGGGCCACTCGAACTCGGCGTAGGCGCGGTCGTAGTCGTCGCCGTGCTCCAGCAGGAAGTCGCGGGCGGCACGGAACTCGTCGGTGGCCTGGCGCACGGTTCTGCTCCTCGTTGACTCGACAACCGCGATCGAGCCTGCCCTACCGGCCTGCCACCCGCCACTCCCCCGGCGTCTACTCCCCCTTGAACTCCGGCGGCCTGCGCTCCAGGAACGCCTGCACCGCTTCGCCGAGGTCCTTGCTGGGGAGGAAGGCGGCGTTCCAGGCGGCGACGTAGCGCAGGCCGTCGGCGACGCGGCGGTCGCGGTCCTGGCCGAGGACGTCCTTGGTGCCCTGCACGACCAGCGGCGGGTTGGCGGCGATCTCGGCGGCGAGTTCGCGGGCGGCGGCGAGGACGGCGGCCTGGTCGTCGTAGACGTCGTTGACCAGGCCGATGCGCTGGGCGCGGGCCGCGTCGATGTTCTTGCCGGTGAGCGCGAGTTCGCGCAGGTGGCCCTCGCCGATGATGCCGGAGAGGCGTTGCAGGCTGCCCAGGTCGGCGACGATGGCGACCTTGACCTCGCGGACGCTGAACTTGGCGTCGGCGCTGGCGATGCGGATGTCGGCGGCGGCGATGACGTCGACCCCGCCGCCGATGCACCAGCCGCTGACCGCGGCGATCACCGGTTTGCGGCAGGCGGCGACCGAGGTCACCGAGTCCTGCAGGCCGCGGATCTGGGCGAGGAAGTCGGTGCGCGGGCCCGCCAGCGAGTCGGCGCCGAGCAGGCCACCCCAGGAGGACATCATCGCGGGCAGGTCGAGGCCGTAGGAGAAGTGCGGGCCGCTGCCGGTCAGCACGACCGCGCGGACCTCGGGGTCGGCGTCGAGCTCGCCGAACACCAGCGGCAGTTCCCGCCAGAAGTCGGGGCCCATGGCGTTGCCCTTGCCGGGGCCGAGCAGGGTGACTTCGGCGATGTGGTCGGCCACGTCGACCTTGAGCGAGACCAGGTTCTCCGTCATGGAAGCAGTATTACCCATCGGTAACATCCAGACCAACCCCCGTTGCACCCGATCGAGTGACCCGAATGGCCGTGGACCGTCGGGCCCGGCCGGTAAGTTGCGCACGCGAGCCAGAACGAGGGGAGCCCGGATGGCAAGCCAGAGCGTGATGTCCACGCCGATCTTCGACGAACTGCTGCGCGAGATGCGCGCGGGCAGCGCGGAGGACGCGACCGAGCAGCCCGAGGGGGAGACCGCCGCCACCCCCCGGCCCGCCGCGCAACCGCCGCAACCGCAGGCCCAGCCCGGCGGGCGGCGCAGGCGCGACTCGGACTGAGCCCCGCCCGCGGCACCGCTCCCACAAGGTCCTACCGACGGGTAACCTGAGGGGATGACCGTGGAGCGCGCGCACTCGTTCACCTTCGCCGGGCACACCCTGCGCTACACCGAGTTCGGTGGCGGGGGCCGCTTGGTCGTGCTGACCCACGGCCAGTTGATGACCAGGACCATGCACGCCCCGCTGGCCAGGGCGCTGGCCGCCGCCGGGTACCGGGTGGTCACCCTGGACCTGCTGGGGCACGGCGAGTCCGACCGCCCGACCGAGTCGTGGCGCTACTCCATGAGCACCTGGGCCACCCAGGTCGTCGGCCTGCTCGACCACCTGGGGGTCGAGCGCGCGGTCGTCGGCGGCACCTCGCTGGGCGCCAACGTCACCCTGGAGGTGGCGGTGGCCGCCCCGGAGCGGCTGCTCGGCGTGGTCGTGGAGATGCCGGTGCTGGACAACGCGATCGTGGCCGGGCTGCTGGCCTTCACCCCGCTGCTGTTCACCGCCCGGTTCCTGCCGCCCGCCGTGCGCGCGGTGGCCTGGCTGGCCGACCGGGTGCCGCGCGGGCACCAGTGGGTGGACACCGTGACCGAGACCCTGCACCAGGAGCCCGCCGCGATGGCGGCGGCGGTGCACGGCATCTTCTTCGGGAGGATCGCCCCGCCCACCACGCTGCGCGCCGCGATCCCCGTCCCCGCGCTGGTGATCGGGCACAAGCGCGACCCGATCCACCCCTTCGGCGACGCGCACATGCTGGCGGGCGAGCTGCCGGACGCGCGGTTCATCGAGGCGAGCAGCCCGGTCGAGCTGCGGTTCAACCCAGACCGGCTGACCACCGCGATCACCGCCTTCCTCGACGAGCGCTTCGCCGCGACCGGCGCCGCCACCGCCAGGGCGGAATGAACCCCGGGGTCCGGTTGGTCGGGATTTGACACCTCCCCCCGGTGCTGCACCAGACTCCGCGCATGGGGGGAAACGGGTTCCTCGCGCCGTTGCGCGAGGGGATGTTCCGCAGGCTGGCCATCGGCCGGGTCACCACGTTCGTCGGCAACGCGATCGCGCCGGTGGCGCTGGCGTTCGCCGTGCTGGACCTGACCGGGTCGGTGGTGGCGCTGGGGATCGTGGTGGGGGCGCGGTCGATCGCCAACGTGGCGCTGCTGCTGCTCGGCGGGGTGCTGGCCGACCGGCTGCCCCGGTCGGTGATCCTGCAGGGCGCGAGCACGGCCGCGGCGGTGTCGCAGGCGCTGACCGCGGCGGCGGTGCTGCTCGGGTTCGCCTCGGTGCCGCTGCTGGTGGTGCTGAGCGTGGTCAACGGCGCGGTGTCGGCGGCGTCGCTGCCCGCCGCGTCGGCGCTGACCCCGCAGACCGTGCCACCGGGGCTGGTGCGGCAGGCGAACGCGCTGGTGCGGATGGGCATCAACACCGCCGTGGTCACCGGGGCGTCGCTGGGCGGGATGCTCGCGGCGCTGGCCTCACCGGGCTGGGCGATGGCGGTGGCGGCGGGGACCTTCGCGGTCGCGTCGTTCTTCTACGCGCGGGTCCGGGCACCGGAGATCGACGACGACGCACCGACCCGGCCGTGGGCGGACCTGCGCGCCGGGTGGCGGGAGTTCACCGCGCGGTCCTGGGTGTGGTCGGTGGTCGCGGCGATGATGGTGATCAACGCGGCGGTGGTCGGCGGGATGCAGGTGCTCGGCCCCTCGGTGGCCGACACCACCGTCGGCAGGCTCGCCTGGGGGTTCGTGCTGGGCGCGCAGACCGTCGGCGCTCTGGTCGGCGGGGTGCTGGCGAGCCGGTGGCAGCCGAGGCGGGCGCTGGTGTTCGGCACCGCGCTGGTGGCGCTGATGGCGCTGCCGCTGCTCACCCTGGCGCACGCGCCGCAGGTGGTGCCGCTGCTGGTGGCCAACTTCGTCGGCGGGTTCGCCGTGGAGCAGTTCGGCATCGCCTGGGACGTGGCGCTGCAGGAGAACGTGCCGCAGGACCACCTGGCCCGGGTCTACTCCTACGACGCGGCGGGCTCGTTCGTCGCCATCCCCATCGGGGAGATCGCGGTCGGCCCGCTGTCGCACCGCTTCGGCACTGCGCTGACGCTGAGCGGGCTCGCGGTCCTGGTCGTGCTCGCCGTGGCAGGCGCCCTGTGCTCACCGAGCCTGCGCACGCTGACCCGGGGCGACGCGCGGCCGGTGACCTGACCGTCCCGTCCGGTCCGCGCTACCGGGGATCGAGGGCATGATGCGAGGTGTGGACGGATCACGGCAGACCGGACAGCACCCCTGACCGCCGCGAGGAACCGGCCCGCCTCGAACCCTCCATCGGCATCCCCGGGCTGCGGCACGAACGCACCGCGCTCGGACCGCCCTGACCTCGACCGGGTGCCCGGAATGGCTGCGGGCGCCGACGTGCTCCCGGTGGTGGGACAGCGGACAACACCCGGTGAACCCGAACCGCGCCACCGCGGGGCAGGCGCCGGGCGCTCGGGGCACACCCCCGCTAGCGCAACCCTGTGCCACCTCCACCGCGAGCTCGGACGGGTGAGGTGACACAGGGGGCTGCGCTACTTGATGCCCGCCGCGTCCATGCCGCGGAGTTCGCGCTTGAGGTCGTGGATCTCGTCGCGGAGGCGGCCCGCCAGTTCGAACTGGAGGTCGCGGGCGGCGCTCATCATCTGGTCGGTGAGCTGTTGGACGAGGTCGGCGAGTTCGGCCCTGGGCATGGACTTGACGTCGCGCTCGCCGACGATGCCCGCGCTGCGGGCGCCGCCCTTCTCGCCCGCGGCGCGCTTGCCCCGGGAGGTGTTGCGGCCGGAGCCGCCGATCGGGACCGGGTCGTCGGCGTCCTCGGCCTCGGTGAACACGCGGTCGAGGATGTCGTTGATCTTCTTGCGCAGCGGTTGGGGGTCGAGGCCGCGCTCGGTGTTGTAGGCGATCTGCTTGGCCCGGCGGCGGTTGGTCTCGTCGATGGCGTGGCGCATCGAGTCGGTGATCTTGTCGGCGTACATGTGGACCTGGCCGGAGACGTTGCGGGCGGCGCGGCCGATCGTCTGCACCAGGGAGGTGCCGCTGCGCAGGAAGCCCTCCTTGTCCGCGTCGAGGATCGCCACCAGGGAGACCTCGGGCAGGTCGAGGCCCTCGCGGAGCAGGTTGATGCCGATCAGCACGTCGTAGTCGCCCAGCCGTAGCTGGCGGAGCAGTTCGATGCGGCGCAGGGTGTCGACCTCGGAGTGCAGGTAGCGGACGCGGATGCCCAGCTCCAGCAGGTAGTCGGTGAGGTCCTCGGCCATCTTCTTGGTCAGGGTGGTGACCAGGACCCGTTCGTCGCGCTCGGCGCGCTCGCGGATCTCGTGCACCAGGTCGTCGATCTGGCCCTCGGTGGGCTTGACGACGACCTCCGGGTCGAGCAGGCCGGTGGGGCGGATGACCTGCTCGACGAACTCGCCGCCGGTCTGGCCCATCTCGTACGGGCCGGGGGTGGCCGACAGGTACACCGTCTGGCCGATCCGCTCGGCGAACTCCTCCCAGGTCAGCGGGCGGTTGTCCACCGCGCTGGGCAGCCGGAAGCCGAAGTCGACCAGGTTGCGCTTGCGGGACATGTCGCCCTCGTACATGCCGCCGATCTGCGGCACCGTCACGTGCGACTCGTCGATGACCAGCAGGAAGTCGTCCGGGAAGTAGTCGATCAGGGTGGCCGGGGCGGTGCCCGCGGCGCGGCCGTCGATGTGCCGGGAGTAGTTCTCGATGCCCGAGCAGAAGCCGACCTGGCGCATCATCTCCACGTCGTAGCTGGTGCGCATCCGCAGCCGCTGGGCCTCCAGCAGCTTGCCCTTGCCCTCCAGGTCCTTGAGCCGCTCCTCCAGCTCGGCCTCGATCGCCCGGATCGCCCGCTCCATCCGCTCCGGGCCCGCGACGTAGTGCGTTGCCGGGAAGATGCGCAGCTCGTCGCACTCGCGGACGATGTCGCCGGTGAGCGGGTGCAGGTAGTACAGCTTGTCCACCTCGTCGCCGAAGAACTCGACGCGGATGGCCAGTTCCTCGTACGCCGGGATGATCTCCACCGTGTCGCCGCGCACCCGGAAGGTGCCGCGGGCGAAGGCGATGTCGTTGCGGGTGTACTGCACGTCGACCAGGGCGCGCAGGAACGTGTCGCGCTCCACCTCGCCGCCGACGGTCAGCCCGATCGAGCGGTCCAGGTACGACTGCGGGGTGCCCAGGCCGTAGATGCACGACACCGACGCCACCACGATCACGTCCCGCCGCGACAGCAGGCTCATCGTCGCCGAGTGCCGCAGCCGCTCGACGTCGTCGTTGACCGAGGAGTCCTTCTCGATGTAGGTGTCGGTCTGCGCGATGTACGCCTCGGGCTGGTAGTAGTCGTAGTACGAGACGAAGTACTCGACCGCGTTGTCCGGGAAGAACTCGCGCAGTTCGTTGGCCAACTGCGCGGCCAGCGTCTTGTTCGGCGCCATCACCAGGGTGGGCCGCTGCACCCGCTCGATCAGCCAGGCCGTCGTCGCCGACTTGCCGGTGCCGGTCGCGCCGAGCAGCACGGTGTCCTGCTCGCCCGCCCGGATGCGCTTCTCCAGCGCATCGATGGCCGCGGGCTGGTCGCCCGCGGGCGCGTAGTCGGCGACCATGCGGAACTTCCCGTCGGCGCGGGGGATGTCGCCGACGGGGCGGTGCTCGGAGTGGGCCAGGACTGGGTGCTCGGTCGCGAATGCCACGCCGACGAGGTTACGCCGGACCCCCGACAGAAACCGGACCGCTCAGCAGTCGCAGCCGCAGCCGTCACCGCAGCAGTTGCACCCCTCACCGCAGCAATTGCACCCGTCGCAACAGCCGTCGCACGCGTCACAGCAGTCGCAGCG
Source organism: Actinokineospora sp. PR83 (assembly GCF_021056305.1). Taxonomy (NCBI): domain Bacteria; kingdom Bacillati; phylum Actinomycetota; class Actinomycetes; order Pseudonocardiales; family Pseudonocardiaceae; genus Actinokineospora; species Actinokineospora sp. PR83. Next base: position 59,828 of record NZ_JAJCXD010000073.1, on the reverse strand, counting down.
GTGGCAGAAGCCCTCCTTGGGCTCCCCCGTCCACGGGTCGTGGTAGGGGTCCGCGCAGCACATCTGGCAGGTGCAGCACAGGGCGAGCGCCACGCCGCAGCCCGCGAGGGTGCCCCGCTGCCTGCCCCACTGGTGGCCGCCGTGCTTGCGCCCACCACCGTGCTTGGGTGCCTTCGGGTCCCGCGGCGGCTGCCACCCGGGCGGGGCCTGTGGCGCCTGCCACCCGGGCGGTGGCTGCCCGTGCAGGTCGGGGCCGTGCGGGTCGAGGGCGTGGCGGTCCAGCTCCAGGTGCCCGAAGGTGCGCACCACGGCGGCGCCCAGCTCGTGCACGAGCAGCGCGTGCACCAGCTTGCCGTCGTCGAACTCGGCCTCCTTCAACGCGAGCCGCACGCCGAGCACGGCGTCGTCGCACAGCCGCCGGGCCTCGGCGAGGGTGGTGCCGGTGGCGGCGAGCGGGTTCCAGGCGCCCGCGGCGGCGTCGGCGTCGAGGTCCTCGACCGCGTCGAGCAGGTGCGCGACCCGGCCGAAGAGCCTGCCCGCCTCGCGCAGCGGCGCCTCGTTGCCGGGGCGGCCGGTGAGCACGGCGGTGTGGGCGAACGCCGCGGCGGTGGCGGTCTCGGTGGGCTCGGTGGCCAGCAGCACCGACGACCCGGTCAGCAGGCTCGACTCCAGTTCGCCCTGGCGGCCGACGGCGTCGAGCAGGACGGCGGTGCCGAAGCCGATCCGCTCGCCGGTCAGCTCGCCCTGGCGGGCCCAGCGCGCGGCCACCCGTCGCGCCACCCCGGCGACCGGGCGGCGGCGGAACGGCCCGTCGCCATCGGCGACGTGGTCGTCGACCTTCGCCGAGGCCAGCACCAGCGACACCGCGGCGGCCAGCTTGGCGCCCGCCCCCTCGGCGACCGGCGCCGAGCGCATCCCGCGCAACGGGCAGGGTCCGGCCACCCTGCGCCCGCCCACCGCGGCCGACTGGGCCTCGACCAGGGCGGAGATCGCCAGGCCGTCGTAGTTGGTCACGGTGCGGGCAAGCTGCCCGTGGTCGTCGCGCAGCGCCAGGCACAGCCCGCACAGGTGGGCCATCCAGGAGGTGCGCAGCGTCGGCGAGAGCCGGTGCCTGCACGGCCGAAGGATTCCGAACACGCTGGTGACCCCTCACCTCGTCGCTACCGAACGGCGCCGGAGCATAGCGGCGATCACCCGTTCGGCGGCACGGAACCAGCCAAAAAGACTGGGCCTCGACCTCGCCGCGTGGGCACGATGGCGGTATGTCCCGCACTCGCCCGGTCCCCGTCCCCGCCGCCCGCCGGGACGACCGCCGGCACGAGGTCCACCCGCCGAAGGTCGAGCTGTTCGACCCGGCGGCGCGGACGAACACCGACCCGAAGGGCTTCGTGCGGGCGGTCGACACCTACCGCGAGACGCCGGAGGGGCTGTTCATGGCCCGCCCGGTCGACGGGCACCCCCGGATCGCCCACTTCCAGTCGCTGCTGCTGCCGGAACTCGGCCTGCGGGTGTCGAAGTGGCGACCGCGGCCGGGGGTCGACCTGGGGCACGACTTCTACCTCGACGTCGTGGACATCTCGGTCGACGACCGGTCCACCTGGCGCACTGTCGATCTTTACCTGGACGTGCTCGTGCGAACCGGGCGGGATGTGCGGGTGGAGGACACCGACGAACTGCTGGCCGCATTCCGCGCCGGGCTGCTGGACTCGTCCACCGTTCAACGAGCAATGGAACGCACATACCGCACGGTCGATGGTATAGCCCATTCGAGTTATGATGTGGATGCGTGGCTGGTCACGCTGGGTGTCACACCCCCGTGGATCGATTGACTCGATAGTGTTTGGCCATCGTTAAAGTCAACAGAGAGTCCCGTCGAATCGCGTAAATTAGCTCGAAAGAGACCTTGGTGGGTACGAGTCGTGACATAACGAAATGATTCCGGCAATGGCCTCCCGGAAACGCGCCACTACGCTCAGGCCCGTGGGCACGGTCATCACACCGCAGCTTGTCGACATCGTCGACACGGCCACCGCGGTACGCAGCTTCTCGTCGGGGACGGCGCACGGGTTGCGCGTCTGCCAGGTCGAACGGTGGGGGTTGCGGATGGAGTACACCACTCCGGACGACCCGTTCTCCGACACCGAGATCACCTGGCTGCTGCCGGACCTCAACCTCCGGCTGACCCAGCAGAAACCCAGCTCCCGGCACGCCAAGGGCGGTCCGAGCGTGCTCACCGCCGTCCGCGTGCTGCGCGACGGCCGGTACTGGCGCACCACCGACCTGCTGCTCGGCCTGGCCGCCCCCGGCGGCACCACGGCCCGCATCGTCCGCTCGGAGGAGTTCGCCGCCGCCGTCGCGGGCCAGGTCCTCCGCGTCGGCGACGCCGACCTGGCGATGTGCACCGTCCACAAGACACTGGAGGAGCTGAGCCGGGTCCGCCACGACCTGTCGTCGTGGCTGGCCCACAAGCACATCTTCGAGGTCTGGCCGCCGTACTAGGCCGTGCCCCGAAGCCGGGGATCGCGCTGGGGCCCGCTGAGCGGGTCACCGCTTGGGCGCGCGCCAGTAACCGCAGAAGACGATGTCCTCCTTCGGCACGCCCGCCCGCACCCAGTGCCGCCGCAGCCCGGTCGCCAGCGCCGCCTCCCCCACCACCCACCCGAGGAAGCGGTCGGTGGGCACCGGCAGGGCCTCGGCGGCGGCGAGCGCGGCCCGGCCGGGGACCGCGTGCGGGTCGGCGCGCACGACCCAGGTGACCTCGACCCCGGCGGGCGCGATCAGGTCCTGCCGGTCCTCGGCCACCCCGACCTCGATCACCGCGCGACCGGTCGCGCCCGCGTCCAGCGACGCCAGGACACCCGCCACCGCGGGCAGCCCGGACTCGTCGGCCACCAGCACGAACTCCCGGGTCGACGGCGGCGGCGCGAAGGTGATCCCCTCGTCGATGATGGCGACCCGGTCCCCCACCGCGCAGTTCCCGGCCCACGTCCCGGCGGGCCCGTCCCCGTGCACCACGAAGTCCACGTCCAGCTCGGGCCCTTCGGCGCGGTGGGCCCGGACGGTGTAGTTGCGCACGATCGGCCTGGTGGCCCGCGGCGTCGCCAGCAGCCGGACGTACGACGCGGCGGTCAACCGGTCGGGGACCTTCGACAGCGAGTCGTCCGAGACCGGGATGAACAGGCGGAACCACTGGTCGAAGCCCATCGGGGTGAAGCGGGCGAGGTCGTCCCCGCCGAAGGTGACCCGGACGAACCCGGGTGAGATCCGGGTGCTGCGCAGCACGCGCAGGATCAGCGGTTCCGCGTTCGCGGGCTTGACCCGGTTCGCGGCCATGTTGGTCTTCGCCATGCGCAGACTCTAAAGTACGGTGCATAACTTAGAGGGGGACGAGACGGGTGTCACTGCCGAAACGCGCCAAGACCGGCGGTCGCACGGCGCAGGTCTCCCCGGGCGGCATCGTCGCCGCCGGGGTGCGCGTCGGACTGGCCGGGCTCACCGTGCAGGCGGTGGCGGCGGAACTGGGGGTCACCAGCACGGCCGTCTACCGGCGGGTGCCGAGCAGGCAGGCGTTGGAGCGACTGGTCGGCGAGGCGGTGCTGGCCGACCTGGTGATCACCGACGACCCGACCCGGTCGACGACCGAGCACCTGGTGTCCTTCGCGGGCGAGCTGCGCGCGTTCACCCTGGCCCACCCCGGGGCGGCGGCCTACTTCCAGCGGGTCTTCCCGCGCGGCGCGTCCGGGGTCCGCCTGCTGGAGGCCGAGGTGGCGGCCCTGGGCAACCGCGGCTACGCGCCCGAGGCCGCGGTGGTGCTCAGCAGCGCGGTCGCCCGCACCGCGCTCGGCCACGCCGCCGCGCAGGAGGCCAGGGAGGCGGCTGCGGCGGCGAACCCGGACGCGGCCGGGGCGGAGGTCGAGGCCGCGCTCGCGGCGGTGGCGTCCTCGCCCGTGCTGGCCGCCGCGCACGCCCGGATCCCGATCACGTCCGAGGAGCGGCAGTTCCACCTGCTGATGACCGCGACGGTCGCCGGGCTGGTGGCCGCCCTGCCGCCTGGCCGCCCGCTCGACGAGGTGCTGCCCGGGTGATCAGGGGGTCCAGCCCGTCCGCTCGGCCCACTCCTCCGCGCGCACGTACGCCGCGGTGAACCAGGGGACCTTGGCGTCCCCGTAGGCCGGGATCTCGGTGACCTCGTCGGCCAGCCTGCGCTTGAGCGCCTCGTACTCGGCCCGCGCCCCCGCGTCGGCGCGCAGCCAGGCCGGGAACAGCAGGGCGTGGCGCTGGTTCGGCCGCCCCGCCTCGCGGACGTGGATGTTGACCCAGCGGCCGGGGTCGGTGTCGACGTGGACGCGCTTGCGCCAGTGCGCGGGGTCGGCGTCGTCGCCGTACGGGCTGTCCTCCAAGACCCCCTCCGCGAGGGGGAAGCCCGCGTCCGCCAGGGCCTCGGGCAGGCCGTCGGCGGCGTCGAGGTCGGCGACGGTGACCTGGAAGTCGAGGACGTCCTTGGCGGCGAGGCCGGGGACCGCGGTGGAGCCGATGTGGTCGATCCGCACCGCCCGCTCCCCCGCGACCAGCCGCAGCCGGGCCAGCACCCGCTCGGCCTGCGCGGGCCAGGTGGGGTCGTACTCGACGATGCGCGGGGCGCCGCGGTTGTCGTGGCGGCGCAGGCGGACGTTGCTCTCGAAGCGGACCAGGCGGTCGGCCCACAGCGCGTCGACCGCGGCGAGGACGACGTCCTGCGGGCCGGAGTTGTCCAGCCACACGTCGGCCGCGGCGCGGCGGTCGGCCTCGGTGGCCTGGGCGGCGATCCGGTTGCGGGCGTCGGCCTCCGGCAGGCCGCGGGAGTGGACCAGTCGGTGCACCCGCTCCTCCACCGGGGCGTCCACCACGATGACCAGGTGGTAGAGCGCGCCCATCCGGTTCTCCACCAGCAGCGGCACGTCGTGCACGACCACGGCGGTGTCCGGGGCGGCGGCGACCAGCTCGGCGGTCCGGGCGCCGACGCGCGGGTGCACGATGGCGTTGAGCTTCGCCCGGGAGGCGTCGTCGGTGAAGGCGATGGCGGCCAGCGCGGGCCGGTCGAGGGCGCCGTCGGCGGTGAGGATGCCATCGCCGAAGGCCTCGACGAGGTCGCGCAGGCCGTCGGTGCCGGGTTCGACGACCTCGCGGGCGATCCGGTCGGCGTCGACCACGAAGGCGCCGTGCTCGGCGAGCCTGGTGGCGACGGTGGACTTGCCGGAACCGATTCCCCCGGTGAGGCCTACGCGCAGCATGGGCCGATTCTGTCAGGGCCCGGTGCGCCGCGGGCTCGCGGCCGTCACCCGGGAACAAAGCCGGGAGCCCCCGAACCTGGACAGGTTCGGGGGCTCCCGGGGAGAGAAGAAGTGCCTAGCTAGCTCACACGCCGCCCGACAGCTTCTCGCGGAGGGCCGCGAGCTGCTCGTCACTGGCGAGGGTGCCGCCCGACTGGGCGGGCTTCTCAGCACCGGCCGAGGAGTAGCTCTGCTCGCCACCGCTGCCGCCGGTGGCAGCGGCGATGACACCCTCGGCCTCGGCGGCGGCGTCCGCCTCCGCGGCCTTGACGATCTGCTTCATGTGCTGCTCGTAGCGGGCGTGCGCCTCGGCGTACTGGCGCTCCCACTCCTCGCGCTGCTTGTCGAAGCCTTCCTGCCAGTCCTGGGTCTCCGGGTCGAAGCCCTCGGGGTAGATGTAGTTCCCCTCGGCGTCGTACTCGGCGGCCATGCCGTACTGGGTGGGGTCGAACTCGGTCTCGGCGGTGAAGCCCTCGTTCGCCTGCTTCAGCGACAGCGAGATGCGACGGCGCTCGAGGTCGATGTCGATGACCTTGACCATGACGTCGTTGCCGACCTGCACGACCTGCTCCGGGATCTCCACGTGGCGCTCGGCCAGCTCGGAGATGTGGACCAGGCCCTCGATGCCCTCGTCCACCCGGACGAACGCGCCGAACGGGACGAGCTTGGTGACCTTGCCCGGCACGATCTGACCGATCGCGTGGGTGCGGGCGAACTGGCGCCACGGGTCTTCCTGCGTCGCCTTGAGCGACAGCGACACGCGCTCGCGCTCCATGTCGACGTCGAGGACCTCGACGGTGACCTCCTGGCCGACCTCGACGACCTCGGAGGGGTGGTCGATGTGCTTCCAGGACAGCTCCGAGACGTGCACCAGGCCGTCGACGCCACCGAGGTCCACGAAGGCACCGAAGTTGACGATCGAGGACACGACGCCCTTGCGGACCTGGCCCTTCTGCAGCTGGTTGAGGAACTCGCTGCGGACCTCGGACTGGGTCTGCTCCAGCCACGCGCGGCGGGACAGGACCACGTTGTTGCGGTTCTTGTCCAGCTCGATGATCTTCGCCTCGAGCTCGCGGCCGACGTAGGGCTGCAGGTCGCGCACGCGGCGCATCTCGACCAGCGACGCGGGCAGGAAGCCGCGGAGGCCGATGTCGAGGATGAGGCCACCCTTGACGACCTCGATGACCGTGCCCTTGACCGGCTCGTCCGACTCCTTGAGCGCCTCGATCGTGCCCCAGGCGCGCTCGTACTGCGCGCGCTTCTTGGACAGGATCAGACGGCCCTCCTTGTCCTCCTTCTGGAGAACGAGGGCCTCGACCTCGTCACCGACACTGACCACGTCGGCGGGATCGACATCGTGCTTGATCGACAGCTCGCGCGAGGGGATGACGCCCTCGGTCTTGTAGCCGATGTCGAGCAGGACCTCGTCCCGGTCGACCTTGACGATCGTGCCCTCAACGATGTCGCCGTCGTTGAAGTACTTGATCGTCGCATCGATCGCGGCGAGGAACTCCTCCTCGGACGCGAAGTCGTTGATGGCGACCTGCGGCCTCGACGAGGAGGCGGCGGGGACAATGGTGGTGTCGGTGGACATTGGGTAGGTGGCTCCGGTACGGATTGGGGGTCGCTGGGCTTGGTGCTGTTCGTCGTGTAGCTCGTGTGGCGCAGCGGATCACGGCCGCCGACTTACACCCCACGAGCAGGACATACTCCGGACAACACACGCCACCGCCGGTGCATTCCGGGCTTGGAGAAAGACCGGTCGAGACTGGTTGGAAGCGCGATACCACTGCGTGGATGTATCCTACGCGGCCCGGCGGGGCACGGGCAAACCCGGGTACCTCGAACGGCCGTGGTCAGCGCCCTGCTGCCACCATGCCCCGGTGACGAGTGAGACCAGCGCCGAGGCGGTCCTGGGCACCACCGGCGTCGCCAGGGTGGCGGTGGGCTCCGCCGCCTCCGTCGCGGCGAACATCGCCTGGTGGGACGCCGACGCCGACGACTACCACGCCGAGCACGGCGAGTTCCTGGGCGTGGCCGACTTCATGTGGTGCCCGGAGGCGCTGCGCGAGGAGGACGCGAACCTGCTCGGCGACGTGGCGGACCGCGACGTGCTGGAGGTCGGCTGCGGCTCAGCGCCCTGCGCGCGCTGGCTGCGCGAGCGCGGCGCCAGGGTCGTCGGCATCGACCTGTCGGCCGGGATGCTGCGCTACGGCAGGGCCGCGAACCAGGCCACCGGCATCGACGTGCCGCTGATCAGGGGCAACGCCGAGCGGCTGCCGTTCCGGACCGGCTCGTTCGACCTGGCCTGCTCGGCGTTCGGCGCGGTGCCGTTCGTGGCCGACGTGGCGGGCACGTTCGCCGAGGTGGCCAGGGTGCTGCGGCCGGGCGGGACGTGGACGTTCGCCGTCACCCACCCGATGCGGTGGATCTTCCCGGACGACCCGGGCCCCGGCGGGCTCACCGTGACCGGCTCCTACTTCGACCGCACCCCGTATGTAGAGGTCGACGAGCACGGCGTCCCCACCTACGTCGAGCACCACCGCACCCTCGGCGACTACGTGCGCGCGCTGACCGCCGCCGGGTTCACCCTGTTCGACCTGGTGGAGCCGGAGTGGCCGGAGGGGCACACCCAGGAGTGGGGCCAGTGGAGCCCGCTGCGCGGCGAGCGCTTCCCCGGCACGGCGATCTTCCGCTGCCGCCGGTGACCGGTCCGCTGCTGGCCGCCCAGTCGACCCGGTTCGCGGGCCTGGACCCGCTGCTGCCCGCGGCGGTGGCACCGCCGGGCGGCGAGGCGCTGGTGGCGGCGCTGCCCGACGGCGAGCGGGTGGCGGCGGTGCTGACCAGGACCGAGCACGGGCCGGGCACGGCACCGGCGCTGTGGTCGGCGCTGGACGTGCGGGAACTGCACCCGCTGCTGGGCGCGGCACCCGGGGCGGCCCTGGACGTGCTGCTGCGCCGCTGGGCGGCGGTGCTGGCGCGGGCCGCGCCGGGACCGGACTCCTCGTGCGTGGTGACCTGGCCCAGCCGGGACGTGGTGGCGTCGGAAGCGTTGCTGGCACACGGTTTCGTGCCGCTGTCGGTGCTGGCGGTGCGCGTGGGCCCGGCACCGGGAACCCGGCCGTCCGCGGTCACCGTGCGCCGGGCGACCGCGGCGGACCTGGACTTCCTGGTGGACTCCGCGGTGGCGGAGGTCGAGTACTCGTCCCGGGTCGGCGGGGCGGTCCTGCGGCCGCGGGCGCGGGCAGTCAAGCGGGCGGCGCTGCGGGTGCACCTGGCGCAGGAGGACCCGGTGTGGCTGGCCGAGCGCGGCGGTGAGCCGGTCGGGCACGCGGAGGGCTGGCAGACGGTGTCCGCTCCCGGGTCCTGGGCGGAGACCCGGGTGCGGCACGGGCGGTGGGGGTACCTGAACTGCCTGTCGGTGGTGCCGTCGGCGCGGGGGACGGGGGTCGGGCGCGCGCTGGCGGACGCGGCGCACGCGGACCTGCTGTCGGGGGGCGCGGTGGGGATGTTCCTGTACTACAACCCGCCGAACCCGCTGTCGCCGGTGTTCTGGTCGCGGCAGGGGTACCGGCCGTTGTGGACGGTGTGGGAGCTGCGGCCCGCGACGGCGCTGCGCTAGGTCGTACCTGGTGCGTGGGGTTCATGCGCCGGGGATTTTGGTGGTGGCGCCGGGGCGGGCTGATCTCTGCTCGGCCGTGTCCTTGTTCAAAGCCCGGGATTTTTGGGGGCGTGCCCGGGTGGGTGGATCTGCTTGGGCGGGGCCCCTACGCCGATCATGCGCCCAGTGTGACCGAGTGGGGCTGAAGAGATGCCCCACAGCCCACGCAGGCTCGCACATGATCGGCACCCCCACCCAAGCACATCCACCCACCCGGGCATTTCCGTAGCCGGGCCGGCGGCTGCGGAGGTGGCTGGTTTTCGCTGCGCGCGGTGGGGTTGCGGGTGGCTGGCCGCCAGGTTTGCGGTTGGTGGGGTGGTCGGCGGCTGCGCTTGTGGGGTTCGGCATGGGTGGCCGCCAGGCAGGCGGTTGGTGGGCGGTCGGCGGCTGCGCACGGTGGCCGGCCGCTCGGTGGGGTTCGGGGGTGGTCGGTGGCTGCGCTGGTGCTGTTCTGGGTGGCTGGTGGGCGAACGTATCCCGAATCACCCCATTGTGGTTTGCCTCCGGCTGCCACGCGGCGCACTATTTGTACTGACCAGTCAGTTCACATGGAGGCGACATGCGGGTGCGGGCCGAACGGGTGGCCGTGACCGGGGCGCACGGGCCGCTGGTGGTGGCGACCTCGCTGGAGGTCGGGCCGGGGCAGCTGGCGGTGGTGGCGGGCGAGCCGAACGACGGGCACACCGCGTTCGGGTTGGCGCTGACCGGCAGGCTCGTCCCCTCGGCGGGCACGGTCGAGCCTGACGCGTCCTGGCTGCGCGCGCACTCCGTGCTCGTCGACGCGCCCGGGGTGAGTGAACCGGAGCCCGCGCTGCGGGTCGCCGACGTGGTGGCCGAGGAGTTGGCGTTGGCGGGGCGCCGGGACCGGCGGGCGGACGTGGCCGGGGTGCTGGCCCGGCACGGGCTGGAGGCCGACACCCGCTTCGAGGCCGTCGCCCCCGCCGCCCGGACCGCGCTGCTGGCCGGGTTGGCCGCTGAGCGACCCGGCGTCGAACTGCTGGTCCTGGACACGCCCGATCGGCACAGCAGCGACCACCACACCTGGTGGGAGACCGCGCTGGCCCTGGCGCGGGGCGGGCTCGCCGTGGTCGTGCTCTGCGGTGCGGGGACCGCCCGCGAGCTGCCCCACCCCTCGGCCCGGCTCGGCTCCTCTGACCAGCCCGCCCCCCTCGACACCGCGCCGCCCCTGGAGACGACACCGTGAGCACCTTCCGCCTCGCCCGCACCGAGCTGCGCCGCATCACCTCCGGCACGCTGCCCAAGCTGGCCGTGCTGGCGCTGGTGCTCGTGCCGCTGCTCTACGGCTCGCTGTACCTCTACGCCAACGCCGACCCGTACGACCGGCTGGACAACATCCCGGCGGCCCTGGTCGTCGCCGACACCGGCAACACCGCGGCCGACGGCACCCGGCTCGACGCGGGCCGCAAGGTGGCCGACAGGCTCAAGGACTCCGGCGCGTTCCAGTGGCACGAGGTGGGCGCCGCCGAGGCCGAGGCGGGGGTGCGCGACGGGCGGTACACGTTCTCGATGACCCTGCCCGCGGACTTCTCCGCCGCACTGGCGTCCAGCTCCGCGCTGACCCCGCGGCAGGGGTTGATCACCGTGACCACCAACGACGCCAACAACTACCTGGTCGGCACGATCGCCGACCAGGTGGTCAGCGAGGTGCGCCAGTCGGTCGCCAGCGAGGTGGGCACCGAGGCCGCGGAGAAGTTCCTGGTCGGTTTCGGCACGGTCTACCAGCGCACCCTGGAAGCCGCCAACGGCGCGGGTCAGCTCACCGACGGCGCGACCAAGGCGGCCGACGGCGCGAGCAAGCTCGACTCCGGGCAGCGCCAACTGCTCAGCGGCGCCCAGCAGCTCGCCGACGGCTCCGGCACCGCCGCCGACGGGGCGCGCACCCTCGCCGACGGGCTCGGCACACTCAAGGACAAAACGGGCGAATTGCCCGCGCAGACGGCAAAACTGGCCGACGGCGCCCGGCAGGTGGCCGCGGGCAACGAGAAGGTGGCCGCCACCGGCGAGGAGGTCGCCACCCTCGCCCAGGGCCTGGTGGACCGGCTCGACGGCGCGGAGCAGGACATCGCCGCCCGGCTGCGCGCCGCCGGGTTGCCCGAGGAGCAGGTGCAGCAGACCGTCACCACCCTGCGCGGCCTGCGCACGCCGATCGACCAGGCGAACGGTCGGGTGCACAGCGCCACCGGCGAATTGCGCACGCTGGCCGACGGCGCCAAGCAGGTCGCCGATGGGGCGGGCACGCTCGCCGCCGCCACCCCCGCGCTCACCGACGGGATCGCCCAGGCGGCGAGCGGGAGCCGGGAACTCGCCACCGGGACCTCCACCTTGCACGACGGTGCGGTGAAACTGCGCTCCGGTGAGCAAACCGCGGTCGACGGCACCGCGGAACTGGCCTCGGGCACGCGCTCCCTCGCCGACGGCGCGACGCGGTTGCGCGACGGGCTCACCGCCGGTCTGGACCAAATCCCGCACCCGGATGACAACACCCGCGACAGCACCGCCCGCACCATCGGCGACCCGGTCTCCGTGCGCACGGTGGGCGAGAACAGCGCGGGCAGCTACGGCGCGGGCCTGGCGCCGTTCTTCCTCGGCCTGGCAACGTGGATCGGCGCGTTCGTGCTGTTCCTGTTGGTGCGCCCGCTGTCCGCGCGCGCCCTCGCCGCGGGCCACTCCCCCGTGCGCACCGCCCTGGCCGGTTGGCTCACCCCGGCCGCGCTGGGCGTGGCGCAGGTCGTGGTGATGTACGCGGTGGTCACCACGCTCATCGGCATCCACCCGGCGAACCCGTTGGCCACACTGGGATTCCTGGTGCTGACCTCGCTCGCGTTCGTGTCGGTGGTGCACGCGCTCAACGCGTTCCTCGGACCGGTCGGGAAGTTCGTGGCGCTCGTGGTCTTGATTCTCCAGCTCATCAGTGCAGGGGGCACATTTCCGTGGCAGACGCTGCCGGAAACGTTGCTGCCGCTACACAAAGCGCTCCCGATGGGTTACGTCGTCGACGGACTGCGCCATCTGCTCTACGGTGGTCCCCTGTCCGGGCTCGGCGTCGACGTGGGCGTCCTCGCGGTGTACCTGATCGGAGGGCTGGTGATCACGACGGTGGCGGCGCGCAGGCAGCGGGTGTGGACGGCGGGCAGGTTGCGACCGGAGTTGGTGCTGTGAACCCGAGACCGGCGCGGACCGGCGCCACCAAGCAGAAGCTGTTCGACGCCACGCTGAACCTCGCGGGCAGCCGCGGCATGGTCGGCCTCACCGTCGACGAGATCGCGGCCGAAGCCGGCGTGGCCAAGGGGACGGTCTACTACAACTTCGGCAGCAAGGACGGCCTCATCGACGCCCTGCTCCGCTACGGCGTCGACCTGCTCGCCGCGCGCCTGCGCGCCGCCGAGACCGCCGTCGGCCCCCTCGACACGGTCCACGACCTCGTCGACGGGATGCTCGCCTTCTTCGCCGAGTACCCGACGTTCGCGCAGCTCCTGGTGAGCGAGCTGTGGCGCACCCCCGGGCAGTGGCACCAGACGCTGGCCCTGCTGCGCGAGGAGGTCACCAGCATCATCCGCGGCCAACTCCAGCGCCTGGAGGACGCGGGCGACCTGCCCGAGGGCGTCCGCGTCCGCACGGCGGCGGCGTCGCTGTTCGGCACGGTCCTGGTCGTCGCCCTGGACTGGCAGGTCTTCGAACCCGAGCAGAGCCGCGACGAGGTCCGCGAGTCGGTCCTGCTGCTGGTGCGCGGCCTGCGCGGCAAGGTCTGACGCCCGCGCTCCTCAGATGCTCGTGTACCCGCCGTCGATGAACCACTCGGCACCGTTGACGTAGGTGGCGGTGTCCGAGGCCAGGAGCAGGGCCGCCGACGCGACCTCGTCGGGGTCGCCGAGCCTCCCCGCGGGCAGCACGGTCTCGAACATCTCGACGAAGTCGTCCTGCTGGTCCTCGGAGACGACGCCGAGCAGACCGGGGGTCCGGATCGGCCCCGGGCTCAGCACGTTGACCCGGAAACCGTTCTCCCGCGCGTTGAGCGTCCAGCTTCGGGCGAAGTTGCGCAGCGCCGCCTTGGTCGCGCCGTAGACCTCCATGCCCCGGTCGGGGCGCGTGGACGTGCTCGACCCGATGAGGATCACCGAGGCCCCCCGCGACAGCAGGGGCATCGCCTTCTGCACCCCGAACACCGCGCCCTTCACGTTCGTGGCAAACATGCTGTCGAACTGCTCCTCGGTGATGTCCCCCAGGACGGCGGGCACCGCGCCGCCCGCGTTGGCCACCAGGACGTCGATCCGACCCGAGCGCTGCGTGACGACCTCGTAGAGGGCGTCGAGCTCGGCCAGGTTCCCCACGTCGCACCGCACCGGCACGGCCCGCGGCCCCAGCTCCGCGGCCGCCGCGTCGATCTGGGCCTGCCTGCGGCCGGTGATGTAGACCAGCGCACCCTCGGCGATGAACCGCCGGGCGATGGCCAGCCCGATCCCGCTCGTCCCACCGGTCACCACGGCCACCTTGTCGTCCAGGATTCCACTCATCGCCCGATCGCCCGCTCTCGTCGAAGCCCCGTATTGGAATGAATCGTCCACAACGCTAGCGACTTATGGACGATGCAGTCAAGAACGGCTAGGCTGTGGGAGTGCCGAGACCGAGGGAATTCGACGAGCAGAGCGTGCTCAACGCGGCACGCGACCAGTTCTGGACCACCGGCTTCGCGGGCACCAGCATGGACGCGATCGCGGCGGCCACCGGCCTGGGCAAGGGCAGCCTGTACGGGGCGTTCGGCGGCAAGCGCGAACTCTTCCACCGGGTGTTCGACGAGCACTGCACCGCGGCGATCGACTCGGCGAACCACCGACTGGGCGGTGACGACGAGCAGGCGTTCGCGCGGCTCACCACCTACCTGCTGGACCACGCGACCGCCTGCGCCGAGCCCGGCCACCGCGGCTGCCTGCTGGCCAAGGGCACCGCGGAACTGTCCGAGCACGACGAGGTGGTCTCGGCCCGCTCGCGGAAGACCTTCGAGGGCCTCCACCGGACCATCACCGCCGACCTCGAAGCCTGCCAGCGCAACGGCGACATCGACCCCGCCGCCGACGCGCGGCAACTCGCGGGCCTGCTGCTGACCGTCCACCGCGGCATCGAAGCCCTCGGCAAGGCCGGGATCGACGAGAGCACCCTGCGGAGCATCACGGAAACGGCCCTGGCCCACCTCCCGCGCCCACCCCGGTAGCGCGGGCAGCCCTGCGTTCAGCCTGCACGCGGCGCGTACCGCCGGTGAGCGGGTGTCAGGCGCCCAGTTCCGCTCGGATCAGCGTGTCGAGCCGGTGCCACGCCGGGGACGAGGCGTTGACGGCTCCCTGGATCAGGGCCGGGATCCCGGAACCGGTGTCGGGTGCGGGCAGGTCGGTTCCGTAGCGGTCGCGGGTGGCGGCGGCGATGCGGTGGGCGAGGGCGTCGATGCGGGGGTCGTGCGGGGCGAGGTCGTGGGCCTGGGCGAGGAACAGCTCGCACAGGGTCGGGTCGGCCAGGGTGCGGATCTTGATCGGGTCGATCGCGTGGGCCGCCCCGTACCGCAGGCGGACCTCAACGAGCTGAGCGAACTGCTGGACGAGGGTGCAGGCACGCCGGGCACCTGCTCACCCGGCGCGCGGTCGCGGCGGGCGACCTGCTCGAACTGCAACGGATCTCCGACACCGGGTGCGACGAAGCGGGGGTGGAACTGCAACGGCTGCTGTCGGCGCTCCCGGGATTAGGAGGCGGCGAGCAGGCGGGGCAGGCCGACCTGGTGGACGCCGGGGAGCCTGCCCGCGGTGGCGCGGTCGACGGTGGTGACGACGGCGTCGGTGATCTCCGGGGCGGTGAGCCAGCGGGTGCGGCCCGCGTAGTCGACGACGCCGAGCAGGACCTGGTGGGTGGGGTGGCCCGGGGTGTCCTCGGTGTGCGCGGAGGAGCCGCTGTGGATTTCCACGATCGGGGCACCCTCGGCCAGCAGCGGGGTGACGGTGGCGGCCATCTGCCCGTGCAGACCGCCGTGCGCCCAGACGACGAGCAGGTCGGCCGGGCCGCCGAGGGCCGTGGTGAGGCGGTCGCCGAGGTGGGGGTCCGGGTCGGACCAGTCGGCGGGGACCCACCGGGCCGCGCGGGTGCGGGTGGTCACCGGGTCGGTGCGGCGGCTGGCGAGGACCACCCGCCAGCCGTGGTCGGCCAGGTCCGCGGCGGTCCCGCTGAGAAGTCCGGTTCCGCCGATCACCAGTGCCCGCATGGCCGCCTCCTCCGCGTTGAGTGCCGGTGGGTTACCCAGCGTGGCGCGCGCTCAATCCTTGGGGGTGTACTTTTCCTCGTGGATGACCTCCGCGAGGGGCATCCGTGAGCGCCAGCCGTGCCGTTCCAGGTCGGGCACCTCCTGCAGGCCCGCGACCGGGCCGAGGCACAGCCAGGCCACCGGGCGCACGTGCGCGGGCATGCCGAGCAGGTCGCGCAGGAAGTCCTCGCGGTAGAAGCTGACCCAGCCCACGCCCAGGCCCTCGGCGGTCGCGGCCAACCACAGGTTCTGGATGGCCAGGCACACCGAGTACAGCCCGGCGTCGGCGATGGCGTGCCTGCCCAGCACGGCCGGTGAGCCGCGCTCCGGGTCGTAGCCCACCACCACCGACAGCGTCGACTCCAGGATGCCGTCGATCTTGATCCGGTCGAAGGTCGCGGCGCGCTCCCCGCTGAGCCCGGCGGCGAACCGGGCCCGCTCGGTGTGCACGTGCCGGTGGAACTCGGCCCTGGTGCCCGCGTCGCGCACCAGCACGAAGTCCCACGGCTGGGTCATCCCGACGCTGGGCGCGGCGTGCGCGGCGGAGAGCACCCGGTGCAGGGTCCCCTCGTCCAGCGGTGCGCCGGTGAACTCCGCGCGCACGTCGCGGCGCCTGCTGATGACCTCGTATACGTCCACAAGGGTGAGCTTATTTCACCTGTCGGTGGACCTACCGGGTGCGCTGGGTGAGGCTGAACCAGTTGCCCGAGTCGTCGCGGAACGGGGCCTCGATGCCGTGGGGGCGCTCGGACCACTCCCGGTGGGTCCTGTGGCAGTCGCTGGTCCACATGGCACCCGGCCCGGCGCGCCCCTGGCGACCAGCGCCCGAACCTGCTCGGCGGTCTCCGGGTCGTGGCCCATACCTGTGCGGACCGGGATCGGCTCCGCGTCCGGCTCCACCCGACCGGGCCGACGGTGCGGATCGCGTTCGAGGAGAACGCCATGGCGCGCGGGGCGGGTTCGGCTTCTCCCGGATCGCTGGACGCGACCAGGCCATCACGACGCAGCCAGGCCATGGGTGGGCCGTCCCCCGCCTCGACCCGCCCGCGGTACTCGGTGGGCGAGCAGCCTGCCAGTCCAACGAATCGGGCGGAGAACGAGCCGAGGCTGGAGAACCCGACGAGGGTGCAGATCTCGGTGGCGGTGAGGTTCGCCGCGCCCAGCAGGTCCTTCGCCCGCTCGACCCGGCGGCGGGAGAGGTAGGTGCCCGGCGGTTCGCCGTAGGCGGCCTTGAACTCGCGGGCGAAGTGGTACCGGGAGAAACCCGCTTCCGCCGCCAGGGCGGTGAGGTCCAGCGGCTCGGCGTAGCGGGAGTCCATGAGGTCCCTGGCCCGTCGCAGGTGGACCAGGACCGCAGTGGCGGGCGTGGGGGGTCTCCCAGCTAGTGGGTGACCGGGGAGGGCGAGGCCGTCGCCCTCCCCGGTTCCGTCCTAGTGGGCCGCCTGGTTCCAGGTGCGGCCGAAGCCCACCGACACGTCCAGCGGCACGCGCAGGGCGAAGGCGCCCGCCATCTGCTCGCGCACCAGGGCCTCCACCGCGTCCCGCTCGCCCCCGGCGACGTCGAGGACCAGTTCGTCGTGGACCTGGAGCAGGACCCTGCTCGTCAGCCCGTCCTCCTTCAACTGGCGCTGCACGTTGAGCATGGCGACCTTGATGATGTCGGCCGCGCTGCCCTGGATGGGGGCGTTGAGGGCCATCCGCTCGGCCATCTCGCGGCGCTGGCGGTTGTCGCTGGTGAGGTCGGGCAGCAGGCGGCGGCGGCCGAACAGGGTGGCGGTGTAGCCCTCCTTGCGGGCGCGCTCGACGACCTGGTGCAGGTAGTCGCGGACGCCGCCGAAGCCCTGGAAGTAGTCCTCCATCAGGCCGCGCGCCTCCTCGGTGGAGATGCGCAGTTGCTGGGACAGGCCGTAGGCGGACAGGCCGTAGGCCAGGCCGTAGTTCATCGCCTTGATCTTCGCCCGCTGCTCGCCGGTCACCGCCTTCGGGTCCACCCGGAACACGCGGGCGGCGGTGGCGGCGTGGAAGTCGAAACCGGAGTTGAACGCCTCGATCAGGGCCGCGTCCTCCGACAGGTGCGCCATGATCCGCATCTCGATCTGGCTGTAGTCGGCCGTGAGCAGCGTGTCGAAGCCTGCCCCGACGACAAACGCGTCGCGGATGGTGCGGCCCGCCTCGGTGCGGATGGGGATGTTCTGCAGGTTCGGCTCGGTCGAGGACAGGCGACCGGTGGCGGCGATGGTCTGGTTGAACGTGGTGTGGATGCGGCCGTCGTCCGAGATGGACTTGATCAGGCCCTCCACCGTGACGCGCAGCCGGGTGGCGTCGCGGTGTTCGAGCATGTGCTGCAGGAACGGGTGCTGGGTCTGCTCGTAGAGCGTTGTCAGCGCCTCGGCGTCGGTGGTGTAGCCGGTCTTGGTGCGCTTGGTCTTGGGCATCTGCAGCTCGTCGAACAGCACGACCTGCAACTGCTTCGGCGAGCCGAGGTTGATCTCCTTGCCGATCACGTCGAACGCGGCGCGCTCGGCGTCGCGGACGCGCGCGGCGAACTCCGACTCCAGTTCCGAGAGCCGCTCGGCGTCGACGGCGATGCCGACCTCCTCCAGCTCGGCGAGCACCCGCAGCAGCGGCAGCTCCATGTCGGTGAGCAGCGCCTCCTGGCCGGTGTCGCGCAGCGCCACGTCGAGGGCGTCGGCGAGTTCGGCGATGGCGCGGGCGCGCAGGATCTCCCCCGCGGCCAGCTTGCGCTCGTCGTCGCCCTCCTCGTCGAGCAGGGAAAGCTGCTGCTCGCCGCCGGTGTCCTCGACCCGCAGCTCGCGCTGCAGGTAGCGCAGCACCAGGTCGTCGAGGGTGAAGGTGCGCTGGCCGGGGCGGGCCAGGTAGGCGGCCAGGGCGGTGTCGGTGGCCAGGCCGTGCAGCTCCCAGCCGCGGTGGCGCACCGCGTGCAGCGAGCGCTTGACGTCGTGGCCGAGCTTGACCGCCTCCGGGTCGGCGAGCCAGGCGCGGAACGCGGTCTCGTCCTCCTCGGTGAGCGCGCTGACGTCGACGTACACGCCCTGCCCGGCCGCGGTGGCCAGCGCCACCGAGCGCAGCTCGACGGCCTGCCCGGACGGGCCGGTGGGGGTCTCGCGGAACGCCAGGCCGATCCGGGTGCCCGCCGGGGCGTGCTCGGCCAGCCAGTCGGGCAGCGCGCCGGGTTCCAGCGCCCCGCCGGTGACCTCGAAGCCCTCCTCGGCCTCCGGCGCGGCGGTGGACAGGGTGGCGAACAGCCGGTCGCGCAGGACGCGGAACTCCAGCTCGTCGAACAGCCGGTGCACCGCGTCGCGGTCCCAGTCGCGCACCGCCAGGTCGTCCGGTCCCAGTTCCAGCGGGACGTCGCGGACCAGCTCGGTGAGCTGCCGGTTGAGCTGCACGTTGGCCAGGTTGGCCCGCAGCGCGTCGCCGACCTTGCCCTTGACCTCGTCCACCCGGTCGATCAGCTCGCCGAGGGAGCCGAACTGCTGCATCCACTTGGTGATCGTCTTCTCGCCGACCCCGGGGATCTTGGGCAGGTTGTCGCTGGGGTCGCCGCGCAGGGCGGCGAAGTCGGGGTACTGCGCGGCGCTGACGCCGTACTTCTCCAGCACCGCGGCCGGGGTGTAGCGGGCCAGCTCGGAGACGCCCTTGACCGGGTACAGCACGGTCACGTGGTCGTTGACCAGTTGCAGGGCGTCGCGGTCGCCGGTGCAGATGGCCACGTCCATGCCCTCGGCGGTGGCCGAGGTGGTCAGCGTGGCGATCAGGTCGTCGGCCTCGAAGTTCTCCTTGGCCAGGGTGGGGATGTTCAGCGCGGCGAGGACCTCCTCGATCAGGCTGACCTGGCCCTTGAACTCGTCCGGGCTGGCGGACCGGTTGGCCTTGTACTCGGCGAACTGCTCGGTCCGGAAGGTCTTGCGCGAGACGTCGAAGCACACCGCGAGGTGGGTGGGCGCCTCGTCGCGCAGCAGGTTGATCAGCATCGAGGTGAAGCCGTAGACGGCGTTCGTGTGCTGCCCGGTGCCGGTCTGGAAGTTCTCCTTGGGCAGGGCGAAGAAGGCCCGGTAGGCCATCGAGTGCCCATCGATGAGCAGCAGGCGCCGGGTGGCGGTCGAGGCGGTGGCGGGAGCGCGGGTCTGAGTCTTGGCGGGCACGCGGCGAGTCTAGGGTGGAGCACCGACAGCCCGGCGAGTGCCGGGCTCGCGTCACCCGACAGGAGGGCACCGTGAGCGGCAGCGCCGACCCCACGAAGCTCCCCGGCGTCCTCCCCGAGGTCGCCGACCAGCTCCTCGCCGACAAGCTCGGCATCGACATCACCGACTGGACCCCCGACCGCCTGGTCGCGACCATGCCGGTCAAGGGCAACCTGCAGCCCTACGGCCTGCTGCACGGCGGCGCGAACGCGGTGCTGGCCGAGACGGCGGGCTCCATCGCCGCGGCCCTCAACGCCCCCGAGGGCAAGGTGGTGGTCGGCCTTGAGCTGTCCTGCACCCACCACCGCGCGGCCCGCGAGGGCGTGGTGACGGCGGTGTGCACCCCGCTGCACCTGGGCCGCAGCACCTCGACGTTCGAGATCGTCATCACCGAGGAGTCCGGGAAGCGCACCTGCACCGCCCGCCTCACCTGCGTGGCCGTCGACCGCACCCCCGGCTCGAAGTAACCGCTCCCCCGAGCACGACGAGGGGGCCGCGCCCGAAAGCGCGGCCCCCTCGTCGTGTCACAGCGGGGTGGTCAGTCCTCGCCCAGGTAAGCCGCCCGGACCTGCGGGTCCGACAGCAGCGCCTTGCCCGGCCCCTCCAGCGTCGTCGTCCCGAGGTCGATCACGTACCCCCGGTCCGACAGCGCCAGCGCGGCCAGCGCGTTCTGCTCCACCAGCAGGATCGTGGTGCCCTGCGACTGCAGTTCCTTGATGGTGTCGAAGATGCGCTGGGTCATGATCGGCGACAGGCCCATGGAGGGCTCGTCGAGCATGAGCAGCCGCGGTCGCGACATCATCGCCCGGCCGATGGCGAGCATCTGCTGCTCACCGCCGGAGAACAGCCCGGCCTTCTGGTCGCGCCGCTCCCCGAGCACCGGGAACAGCTCGTAGACGTTGCGCATGTCCTTGTCGACCGCGGCCTTGTCGTCGCGCGTGTACGCGCCGAGGAGCAGGTTCTCCTCGACCGTCATGCGGCCGAACGTGCGCCGACCCTCCGGGGAGTGCGCGATGCCCAGGTTGAGGATGTTGTGGGCGGCCAGCGCGCCGATCTCGGCGCCGTCGAACCGGATGGACCCCACCCGCGGGCGCAACAGCCCCGAGATGGTGCGCAGCGTCGTGGTCTTGCCCGCCCCGTTCGCGCCGATGAGGCTGACGATCTGGCCCGCCTCGACGACGAACGACACGTTCCGGACGGCCTCGATGGCGCCGTAGGCGACGCTGAGGTCGGTGACCTCCAACAGCGGACTCATGCCTCACCCCTCGTGTCCTGCTCGGTCGAGGCGGCGCGGACGTCGGCCTCGACCTCCTCCGGCGGCTTGCCCAGGTATGCCTCCACCACCCTCGGGTCGGCGCGGACGACCTCCGGCGTGCCCTCGACCAGCAGTTCGCCCTGGACCAGCACCGACACCTTGTCGCACAGGCCGAAGATGAACTT
Source organism: Actinokineospora sp. PR83 (assembly GCF_021056305.1). Classification (NCBI taxonomy): domain Bacteria; kingdom Bacillati; phylum Actinomycetota; class Actinomycetes; order Pseudonocardiales; family Pseudonocardiaceae; genus Actinokineospora; species Actinokineospora sp. PR83. Next base: position 38,915 of record NZ_JAJCXD010000073.1, on the reverse strand, counting down.
GATGTCGTGCTCGATCACCACCACCGAGACGCCGGTGTCCCGGATGGCGAAGATCAACTGCCGGGTGGCCTCGGTCTCCTGCGGGTTCATGCCCGCGGTCGGCTCGTCGAGCAGCAGCACCTTGGGGTCGGTGGCCAGCGCGCGGGCGATCTCGAGCCTGCGCTGGTCGCCGTAGGGCAGGTTGCGGGCGACCTCGTGCTCCGCGCGGGTGAGCCCGACGAACTCCAGCAGTTCGCGCGAGCGCTCCCGCGCCGCCCGCTCGCCGCGGTGGAACGCGGGGAGCCGCAGCAGGGTGGAGATCGGGTCCTGCCGCATCCGGCTGTGCCGCCCGACCATGACGTTCTCCAGCACCGTCATGTTCGGGAACAGGCGGATGTTCTGGAACGTGCGGGCCACCCCGGCGATCGTCACCTCCGACGGGTCGGCCGCGAGCTGGCTGCCGTCGAGCAGCACCCGGCCCCGGCTGGGCAGGTAGAGCCCGGTGAGGCAGTTGAAGAAGGTCGTCTTGCCCGCGCCGTTGGGCCCGATCAGGCCGACGATCTCGCCCCTGTCCAGCGACAGCGAGACGTTGTTCAGCGCGGTCAGGCCACCGAAGATCATGGTGACGCCCTGCGCCTGCAGGACCGGCACCGCCGGGGCGCCCGGGAGGCTGTCGGTGGTGCTCACGCCCGGTCCCCCTTCGGCCCCGGGGTCCCGTGTTCGTGCTCGACCACGAGTTCTTCCTCTTCCTCGATCGACTTGCCGCCCGCCGTCTCGCCCGCGAGCTCGGCTCTGCGCACCCGGTCGGGCACCAACCCCTGGGGCCGGAACCGCATGATCAGGATGAGCGCGAGGCCGAAGAACAGCAGCCGATAGTCGTTGAACTCGCGCAGCTTCTCCGGCAGCACGAACAGCAGCGAGGCGCCGAGGACCGCGCCGGGGATCGTGCCCATGCCGCCGAGGATGACCGCCGCGAGCAGGGTGACCGACTCCAGGAACCGGAAGCTCTCGTAGGAGGTGGTGGTCAGCTTGTGCGCCAGGACCGCCCCCGCCAGACCGGCCAGGGTGGCACCGGCGAGGAAGGCGAGGATCTTGGCCTTGCCGGTCTTGATGCCCATGGCCCGCGCGGCGTCCTCGTCCTCGCGGATGGCGATCCAGGCCCGGCCGATGCGGCTGTTCTTCAGGTTGGCGAACACGGCCATGACGGCGCCGACGATCAGCACGATCATGAAGTAGTACAGCACGCCGCCGGGCAGGTCGGCGCCGAGCACGCTGATCGGCTCGTTGAACGCGGTGCCCGCGACCTCGACGTCCGGGATGCCCGGGATGGCGTTCGCGCCGCCGGTCAGCCCGCCGATGTTGTTCTGCGAGGACTTGGAGAAGATCTCGCCGAAGGCCAACGTCACGATCGCCAGGTAGTCGCCGCGCACCCGCAGCGTCGGCGAGCCGACGATGGCGCCGATGACGCCTGCGATGACCGCCGCGAGCAGCGCCGCCACCGGGAACGGCAGGTGGATGCCCACCTTGGCCGCGGCGGCGCCGGACAGGTTCGCCGCGACGAACGCGCCGATGCCCATGAACGCCACGTAGCCCAGGTCGAGCAGCCCGGCCAGGCCGACGACGATGTTGAGGCCGATCGCGGTGGCCGCGTAGACGCCGATGATGGTCGCCACCGTCATCCAGTACTCGTTGCCCGCGCTGGTCAGCGGCAGTGCCAGCGCGCAGACCAGCAGGACGGCGATGGAGAACGCGCGGTGCTTCTCCGACAGCACCGAGATCCAGCGGACCACGCCCAGGCCGTTGAGCGCACCGAGCACGCCACCGGCCATGCCGAGGAAGGCCAGGAAGATCGGACCGGCGTACGGGTTGGACGCGCCACCGGTGCCGCCCGCGGTGAGCAACGAGGCCACCAGGTACAGCACGCCGACGAACCCGACGACCAGCGCCAGGTACGCCGCCCACCTGGGCAGGTCGGTCGACCACTCGGGGATGTCGTCGAGGTGGCCCGCCTTGGCGCCGAGCACGACCAGCAGCCCGGCGACGACGCCGACGACCGAGCCGAACGCGGTGACGCCGTCGGCGGCGGTGATGGCCCCGAGGCCACCGCCGCGGCCGGTGATGAACACGGCGCTGATCAGCGAGATGGCGAAGACGCCCCAGCCCAGGGCGCGCAGCACCCGGCCGCGGCCGGGGGTCCTGGTCACGAAGGTGACGACCAGGGCGACCAGGCCCAGCAGCAGCACGTGCAGCCGGTAGCCCTCGACGGCGAACGGCGCGTCGAAGAACTGGAGCGTGGCCTTGGCGGGGTAGGCGCCGTCACCGAGGACGAACGTCACCCAGGGCAGCAGCGCCGCGACGACGGCCAGCACACCGCCCGCCGCGGTCAGCGGCTTGGCGTGGGCGGGCTTGAGGTGCCTGCCCAACGCGCCCGATCCGGGGAGTCGGTTGAGGATCGTCATGCTCGCACCCTTTCGGCCTCGCCGAACAGGCCCTGCGGTCGGAACACCAGGACCAGGATCAGCACGACGAAGATCCACACGTAGTCGTAGTCGGTGCCGCCGGGCATGTACTGGCCGCCCAGCGTCTTGATCAAGCCGATGACAAACGCGCCGATGACCGCACCGCGCAGGCTGCCGATGCCGCCGAGGACGGCCGCGGTGAACGCGAAGATGCCGTTCTGGAAGCCGATCGCGTTGTCGACGCTGGTGATGTCGACGCCGTAGAGCACGCCCGCCACACCCGCGAGCGCGGCACCGAGGACGAACGTCAAGACGATCACCCGGTCGGGGTTGACGCCCATCAGCCGGGCGGTGTCCGGGTCCTGCGCGGTCGCCCGCATCGCCCGGCCCATCTTGGACCGGTTGATGTAGGTCTGCAGCAGCACGGACAGGATGATCGAGACGACGACGAGCAGTAGCTGCGAAGCGCGGATGCTCACGTCGCCGTCGGGCCCGTCGGCGCCGAGGCCCACGATCGTGATCCGGCTCTCCAGGAACGCCTTCGGGAACGGCTGGGCCGAGTCGGCGTTGGGGAACCAGATCCGGATGGCCTCCTGGAGCACGATGGACACGCCCAGCGCCGTGATCAGCGGGGCCAGCCGGGGCGCGTTGCGCAGCGGGCGGTAGGCGAAGCGCTCCATGACGAGCGCGATCGCCACCGCCACCGCCATGCCGCCGAGCAGCATGAGCGGCAGGGACACGTACCAGTTCTCGCGGAAGCCCTCGGGGAGGATCCAGCGGTGGACGGCCAGACCGCCGAAGGCGCCGACCATGAAGACCTCGCCGTGGGCGAAGTTGATGAGTTGGATGATGCCGTACACCATCGTGTAGCCCAGGGCGATCAGCCCGATCGTGGCTCCCAAAGCGATGCCGTTTGCGATTTGTTGCAACAGCGTCGTCACATCTACCTCCATACGCGGTGGGGGTGGGCTGCGCGCCCACCCCCACCGTGTTTCGTCCGGTCCCGGGGAACCGGCTGTGCTGTCAGGTCAGCCGCTGTAGGTGCCGGTCTCCGCGGGAGACCACTTGCCACCGGTGACGCTGTAGACGGTCAGGACCTTGTTGTTGCTGTCACCGAACTCGTCGAACGAGATGGTGCCGGTCGCGCCCTGGCCGTTGTACTTGCCCACCGAGGCGAGCAGGTCGGCGCGCTTGGACTCGGACCAGTCGCCACCGTTGAGCGTGGTGGCCAGCGAGTTGATGATGGCGTTGGCCGCGTCGTAGGAGAACGCGCCGTAGGCGGCGAACTTGTCCTGGTAGCCGGCCTTGTTGTAGGCGTCGACGAACGCCTTGGCGCTGTCGAGCGACTCGGTCGGTGCGCCGACGGAGGTGGCGTAGTCGCCGTCCTTGCCGCCGAGGCTGATGAACTTGTCGTCGTAGATGCCGTCGCCGCCCATGACCGGGATGTTGAGCCCGGCGTCCTTGAGCTGCTTGGACAGCGGACCGGCCTGCGGGTACTGGCCGCCGAAGTACAGCGCGTCCGGGGCGGAGGGCTTGATCGCGGCGATGACGCCGGAGAAGTCGGTGTCCTTCTCGCCGATCTTCTGCCGGGTCACGATCTGCGCGCCGAGGGACTCGGCCTTGGTGGCGAACGCGGCCGCGAGGCCCTCGCCGTAGGTCAGGCCGTCGGTGACGATGGCGATCTTCTTCTTGCCCTGCTTCTCGACCAGGAACTTGGCCGCGAACGGGCCCTGCAGCGAGTCGACGGTGCAGGTGCGGAAGTAGGTCTTGAACTGGCGCGTGGGAGCGGCCGCGTTCTCACCCTTGGACAGCGCGTCGCTGGTGTTCGCGGGCGAGACCTGCACGATGTTCTTCTGCGCCAGGATCGGCTGCACCGACTGGGCCACCGACGAGTTCAGGGTGCCGACGACGCCGACGAGGTTGGGGTCCTGCGACAGCTTGGTGGCCGCCTGCGCGCCCTGCTGCGGGCTCTTCTGGTCGTCCTGCGGGTCGAGGGCGAGCTTGTAGCCCTTGACGGTGCACTTCTCGTTCGCCTCCTTGACCGCGAGGTCGGCGGAGTTCTGGATGCCGAGGCCCAGTGCGGAGAGCTCACCGCTCAGCGGTGCGATGACGCCGACGACCAGCGTGCCCTTGCTCGTGTCGCAGCCCGCACCCGAGGTGCCACCACCGGACTCGGTCTTGTTCGTGCCACAGGCCGCGAGCAGCAGCGCGCCCGCGACCAGCACCGTGGCCTTCACCGTCTGGTTACGCACGTGACGTCCCTTCTCCAAAATCGCCCGGCGAGTACACGTGAACCGCTGCCGGGCGCGGCCCATACCTGTTGGAGGGCTGCGCCGGAAGGTAATGACCCCGGGCGGGGGTAGTCACGCACCCCACGACCTCGTGATCAGACTGCAACGAAAAGCGGGGGCGGTTGTTCGCCTGACGGACGAAACTTCGAATTCACGCCGGGTTGGGGTGCCTGCGCGCAGCAGCGTCTTCACACGGCGTGAGCTGGGCTCTAGCGTGGGAACCGTGCGCAGGCGCAATCGGGTGCTCGCCGCGGTGGTGGGCGCGGGCCTGCTCGCCGGGGCTGTTCTGGCGCTGCGCGTCGACGGTGAAAGCGGGCACCCGATTCCACCCGATCGGGCAGACCGCCACCGGGTTCAGCGGTATCACTCCGATTTCGTGGTATTGCCGGAACCCGGTGCCCGCCCCGACCCGCCGCGCGACCTGACCGCCACCCCCGCCGCCGGCCGCGTGCGCCTGGCCTGGGCCGACGGCCTCCCCGGCGGGACCGCACCGCGCGGCGCCGTGGGCTACGAGGTGCGCCTGGGCGGGTGGACCAGGCTCACCGCGGCCCCGGTCACCGAGTTCGACGGCCTGCCCGACGGGGTGGCGATGTCGGTCTCGGTCCGCAGCGTCGACGCCTTCGGCAGGCGGTCGAGCCCGCTCGGCCTACCCGACGTGGCGGCCGGGGCGGTGCACGAGTCCTGGCGGGACGGCCTGACCGGCGCCCTGGAGGAGTTCCCCGACGGCACCCGGGCCGGGTGGCACCTGTCGGGCTACCCCGGCTGCGTGGACGTCGGCGGCCGGGCGGCCGGGGAGCGCGGCCTGCCGGTCGACCTGGGCTGCGGCGCCGACGAGGCCGTGCTCAGCGCCCGCGCGCCGATGACCCTCGACGGCGGCACCGGCCACTTCACGGTGCTGACCGACGCCGCGGGCCCCGGCGGCACCCTGACCATCGACCTGGCCCCCGGCCGCGCGGACCGCATCGGCACCCGCGACCCGGCCTCGGTCCCCCCGTCGGTCCTGCGCGTGGTCGTCGACGACGCGGGCGTCCGCATCGGCACGGCGCCCCCGACCCGCCGCGCACCGCGCCGGGGGGCGGGGGTCGCCCACCGGTTCGAGGTCCGGCTGTCCCCGCAGGGGGTGGAGGTCGCCCAGGACGGCCTCACGGTCGCCACGTCGCCGACCCCGGTCCCGTGGACGCGGGCGTACCCGCTGGTGGGGGTGCGCGGACCGGACGGCAGGCGCAGCCGCGTCCACGTCACCGCCATCGGCCACACCGGCCCCGCGACCCCGGTCCCCGCCGCGGTGGAGGTCCCGGTCGTCCCCGCCACCCGGCGGGTGCTGGGCCCGGCCGAGCAGGCACCGGGCAGCGGCATCGCCCGCACCCCGCTGACCCGGGCCACCACGGCCCGCGTCGTCGCCACCCTGACCGCCGACACCGGGCTCGAACCGGGCGCCGTCACCGTCCAACTCGGGCAAGCGGTCCTGCCCGCGACGCCCGCGGTCCCCGGCCCGTCCACCCCGGGCTCCTCGATCACGGTCACCGCCGACATCCCCACCACCCTCCTGGGCGACAGCGGTGCCCCGACCCTGTCCCCCCTGGTCGTCCGAGCCCCCGGCACCACCAGGCAAACCCTCGTCCAGGAGATGTACCTCGAACTGGACCAAGCACCACCCGGCTCGATCCCACCCCCGAGGACCAACGCCCAACGCCCCACAACCCCCGCCCTCCCCCGCACCACCCTGACCCTGGGCGACGCGGCGGGCAGGGACCTCCGAACCGCGATCCCCCAGGTCCCCCGGGGCAGACTCCTCGCCACCGCCCACGCCGATGCGTCCCCCACCCAATGGGACACCGGCTCCACGGCGGGCGTGGAAGGCGTGGAACTGTTCCTCGACGGCGGGCTGATCGCAGCGATCCCGACCACGGCGGACGGCCCCGGCACCGGGGGCACCTACGCCATCCCGATAGCCCTGGCCGCCCTCACCCCAGGCAGGCACTCCGTCGAACTGAGACTGTCAGGTGTGGACGGAACAACCACGTCCACCCTCCGCTCCTTCGACCTGCTCCCCTGACCCGGGAACGAGCCGCGGGCCGCCCCGGTGCCGGAGCGACCCGCGTTCGCCGATCAGGTGATGTTCTCCACCACGGCCTCGGCCACGGCCTTCATGGTCGTCCGCCGGTCCATGGCGGTGCGTTGGATCCACCGGAAGGCCTCCGGCTCCGAAAGCCCCTGCTTGGTCATCAGCAGCCCCTTGGCCCGCTCGATCACCTTCCGGGTCTCCAACCGCTCGGTCAGCCCCGCCACCTCGTGCTCCAGGGCCTGCAACTCGGAGAACCGACTCATCGCCAACTCGATCGCAGGCACCAGGTCGTGCTTGGCGAAGGGCTTGACCAGGTACGCCATCGCCCCCGCGTCCCGAGCCCGCTCCACCAACTCCCGCTGGCTGAAGGCGGTCAACATCACCACCGGCGCAATCCGCTCCCGAGCAATGGAGGTAGCCGCGTCAATGCCATCCATCTTCGGCATCTTCACGTCAAGGATCACCAGGTCAGGCCGCAACTCTCCGGCCAACCGAACCGCCTCTTCCCCATCCCCGGCCTCCCCGGCAACCTCGTACCCCTCTTCCCGCAACATCTCAACCAGGTCAAGGCGAATCAACGCCTCATCCTCGGCAACGAGCACACGGCGGGGGGTCGGGGCCGATTGGGCCTCGGCAGCCAGGTCGGTCACCGGGGTCCTCCTGTGGACTAGTGACGGTGAATCGGAGCCCGAAGCTTACCGCCGCCCACCCCCAACCCGTCGTCCACGAGACGTGATCGCGCTGACACCCCGCCCCTCCCGCACCCACCACCCACGTGATCGCGTACAGTGCTCGTCCGACGCCCCCGTAGCCCAATCGGCAGAGGCAGCGGACTCAAAATCCGTCCAGTGTGCGTTCGAGTCGCACCGGGGGCACCACCGCTGACCAGCGGTTACAACCAAATATGTTGATCACTAGTTGATCAGTGGGTGCGGCCCTGGGTGCGAGTAACCTGGGGTGATGAGTGTTGCACGCCTAGAGACGGGCCGCAGGCGCGGCGAGATCGAGCAACGCGGGAACACACTTCGCGTCAAAGTCTATGCCGGAACAGACCCGGTAACAGGCAAACGCATCTACTTCCGAGAAACCATCCAAGGCACGGACAGGGCCGCTCAGAAGAAGCTCACCGAGCTCATCGCGCGCGTGGACAAGCAGCGTTCGACTCCGTCATCCGTCTCATTGGGCTACGCCCTGGACGAGTGGATGAGGACCAGCGAAATCGAAGACAGCACCCGCGAGACGTACGAGGGCTACATCTCACGCACGATCAAACCAGCCCTGGGCAAGCAAGCGATGAACAAGGTCAGTGCCCGATCGCTGGAGAACTTCTACACAGACCTACGCCGATGCCGTGCTCGCTGCGACGGCAAGCCCTATATCGAGAAGCACAAGAAAACGAATGACCACGACTGCCTCACGGTGGAATGCAAGCAGCACAAGTGCAGGGGCATGGTCGCGTCGACCATCCGGCAGATTCACTCCATCATCAGCGGCACAATGAACGCCGCTCTCCGCTGGGACTGGATCGACTCCAATCCAGCCGCCATCGCCCGACGCCCGAGGCAGAAACCACCCGAGCCCGATCCGCCGTCGCCCAAAGAAGCTGCCGCACTGGCCAAAGAAGCGTTCATGATGGACAAGGACTGGGGAACTCTCGTCTGGCTGGTGATGACCACCGGAGTCAGGCGTGGCGAGTTGTGCGGCCTCAGGTTCTCCCGAATCGACTTCGACGAAGGCGTCATCGACCTCCGTCGCAACTGGGTGCGCGGCAAGGAGAAGGACACCAAGACCCACCAGAGCCGCCGAATAGCACTCGACACGGAAACGGTCGTCCTACTCCGCCAACAGCGGGACCGGGTAGCCGACCGCGTACGTGAGTTCGGCGAGGAGTTCACCGACGACCTGTTCGTGTTCACCGGGACGCGCACGCCCGACCACCGGCAGCCCTACCCGCCCAACGCGGTGAGCCAGCGATACAAGGACATGGCGACACGCCTCGATATCGACACCCACCTCCACGCCCTGCGCCACTACTCAGCCACCGAGCTGCTGACCGCAGGCGTCGACCTCAGGACCGTTGCCGGCAGGCTGGGCCATGGCGGGGGCGGCGCTACCACCCTGCGGGTCTACGCGGCCTGGGTAGCCGCCTCGGACCGGAAAGCAGCGGAGATCCTGGGATCGCGCATGCCCAAGGAAGCCCTGGAGTCGACGCGGGTCAAGAACGCTCGGAACGACTGAGCACCCGAGCGAGTCTCCTCTGCTGTCGGACAGAACCCACCTGGTTCGCCAGCAATCGGGCACGTTCAACATGCGACGCGGCTTGATCCCACGCACCAGCGCTGGCCAGCGATTCCACCAGATCGACCCTGAGTGCAGCTTCCGCACGGGCGAATGAAGGGTCAAGCCGTTCCAGCGCCCCGACCAGCACAGCGTTCGCCTCGGGCAATCCGACCTTGGCCAAGGCAGCTCCGCGCCACCTGGCCAAGTGCGTCTCATTGAACACGATGTAAGGAATTCCCGAGTTGTCCGGCTGCGCGGGCAAAACGGAATGGGCGTCATCGAATGCCACCATGGCCTTGCCCTCCTCACCATTGACCGCGCACACCTCCCCATATCCAGCCGCGAGCCACGCCGCCAATAGCGGTGACACCTTGCCCATGGCGATGGATCGAGCGTATTCGGTCAGTTCGACAGCGGCATTCGACTCGCCGATGTCGATCAGAACAACCGCCTGACTCGCACAGACAAAAGCTTCCAGGGACACATCTCCTGCTTCGCGCGCGGATCTGCGAGCAGTGTCGTAATGTTCCCAGGCTCGTTCGACTCGACCTTGGTCCAAAGCCCGCCATCCGGCAAGAGCGGACATACCCACCAACAGCGCGGCCAAACCCGATCGAATGGACTGTCGGAACGCCTGACCTATCAACCGCTCCACCTGGCCGATCTGCACCACTAGATCGTCATGTTCGGCAGAAGCACCCAACCGACGATCAATGGCCCTCGTGAGTTCGAGGCGCTGACGCAACAAGTCCACGGTGACAGCGTCGATATCCCTGCCCGCTCGAATCCTCGACCGCAATCCATCACTCCCGCCCAAGTCCACCACGACCGTCCCCCGCGCGGGCGCGAGCAGATCATCAAAGGATTCGCCAAGCATCTCCTCCAACAGCCGCCGGGTAGCAGGCCGGGGCAATCCCAACGGCCTGCCGTCGTCCCGAAGGCCAGACGCCAACCGTTGCACGTGGCGGGCGCTCAGCGTGCCCTTGAGGCCGCGCTCGCAGGCGAAGCGCTCTGCCTCAGCACTGAACTCCTCCGGTGTCTGGTGCCGCTGTCGCAGCAACTCACCGAAACGAGTCCGTCGCCGCAGTTCATGATCACTTGTGTCGGGCACGTGCACCCTCCTCCCCTGGCCGCATATGTCAGCGCTGATTCAGTCTAGGTCGTCTTAGGGCAAGAGATGGCACGTCCAGGTCGTTCACAAGGGTGAATCCTCTGCGGCAAGCTGACACCAGCCAACAAGCACCGGTGACCGACAGGAACGGCGCCTGAACTGGTTTCAGCGGTAGATGCCGGGCAGGGAGCACACAAATGATCGAAGACCACGTGTCGATCCGACAGCGAATGCTGGGGACAGCGCTGGCCCGGTTGCGGGATGAGGCAGGACTGACCACCAGGGTTGCCGCCGTCAAGCTGGGCACATCATCTGCGACGGTGAACCGTTCCGAGAACGGCCGTCGCCCGGTGTCCCGCAGTGAGGTCGGAGCCGCAATGGCTGTTTACCAGCCGAACGACGACGACCGGTCGTGTGTCCTGGGGATGCTCGATGACCAGGTGGGCAACGGTTGGTGGGCACCCGTGAGGGCGGATCGCACACACCGCATGGCTGTCGCACTCCTGGAGCACCGATCGCGCGCTGTGGAGTTCGCGCCCACGGTTCTCCCTGCCTTGCTGCGAATCCCGCCGTACACGCGGGCGCTGTACCGGCATCCGGCAGAGGACGCGGCCAAGGAACTGGCCGGGGTCAGCGCCCGCCAACGAGGAACGAGCCACCTCGGGAGACCCCTCTACACGGCGATCCTCGACGAAGCCGTGTTACGACGGCCAGTCGGTGGGCCAGCCGTGATGGCCATGCAACTCAGGTGGTTGCTGTCCCTCCTCAAAGACCGCCGGGTGGTCATCCACGTTGTCCCTTTCCGGCGCGGCGCCTACCGCCCCACCGGCGCCTTCACCCTCTACATGCCGACGACCGCACGCCCCGTGGTGCACACCCACACGCACTTCACGTCCGGTTTCCTCGACGACCAAGCCGCCCTTGACGCGTTCGAGAGTGCGGTCAGCGAACTGATCGGCTTGGCCTGCGATCCGCACGAGAGCGCGGACCTCATCACACGCGCGGCCAACGCTCACGAGCGGCTTTAAACAGTTCCCCACCCAAGGTTTCCCGACACCCGATGGTCACCGACCACCACAAGGAGACCCATGCCCAACCAACCCGTCATCGGCACCGGCCCGACCGACACGATGCCACCCCTCACCTCGGAGCTGCACAAACTCATCCAGGTCTCAACCGAGATCGATGCGGCTCTGGACCAAGGGCAACTCGACCGAGCTGGCGTCGAAGCCCTCGAACACCTCTACCCCACTCTTATCAGCCAGTCCGCCCGCTGGCTCATCACCCCTCCGACCTCGTCAGCCAACGAGAATCTTCCAACCGCTGGCCCAGAACATCAGGAACCACCGCCGGAACAGGCGTGCCACCTACACGGAACCCTGGCTGACCTCCGGATCGTCCCCCAGAACCTCATCGACATGATCCCCACAGGACACGTCGAACCGGCCGAAGTCGCCGGACTCGCCATCGTCTACCACGACGCGATCACCCCACTGCGCTGGCTCCTCGCCCACCACCACACCCCCAGGGCTCAACAACTCCTGCGCTACCTGACGACCTCGCGGTACCGGAGGACCAAACGATGATGAGCACAGTCACCGACATCAGTGCCGCAGGCATCGACGGAGTTCGACCCAAGACCTTGCGCGGGTTGCTCCTCGCTCGTGAACTGGACACCAACCGCACCAAGCGGGGACTGACCACGCGCAAGCTGGCCGACCAGATGCGGATGAGCCCCGCCATGTGCAACCGCGTCATGACCGGTCGCCGGGTACCCACCCCACTGGAGATCGGTGGTCTCTGCGCACTCCTGGACATCCCGGCCCACCGACGCCCAGCGCTCTACGAACTGGCCCGAACTGCCAGTGACACCCAATGGATCATCCATCGAACCCAAGGCACTGAGATCCTGAGCGCCATCGAAGCGGAAGCCCACACCATCACCAGCGTTTGCCCCTCCCCCATCCCCGGCCCACTCCGCACCGACGCTTACAACTCCAACCAGGAGCGAGCCACACCGGGCCATGAGCGCCTGGCAGACAGGTACCTGCTTCACCCTGCCGCACTGCGCGACACCGCCGTACCGCGTCATGTCATGCGGGAACAGCTACGGCACCTCACTTCCGCACCCAAGCCCGTCCGTCTGCTCCCGAACAGCACTCCCCTCCACGGAGCCTTCCGGGTCGTTCAGATCGAGCACTTCCACCCCGTCGTCTGGCTCGAACACGAAGTGACGACGGTCGTCCTGGAGCGTCCCAGCGAGACCTCTCCCTACACGAGAGTCGAGAGCACGCTCATGAACGCAGCTCTCTCGGTCAAGGAAACCAACGAAGCACTGCTTCGACTCGCCGCCAACATCACCCCGTGACAGGAGCCAGCCATGCCACCACCCGACCCGAACCCGCAGGGCGCGACGGTGCCCGCCCTGCTTCCCAACCTGACCGTGCTCCTGGGCATGATCGGCACGTCGGCCAACAGGCTCGCACACAAGATCGAAGTCCTGGACATCGACCAATCGTCGCTCGACGACTTCGAGTACGCGTGCCGCCACGCCATCTACGTGGCCCAATGGTTCATCGACCACCAGTACACCGGACCCGACGCCCTGCCGCCGAACGCTGACGGCAGCAGTCCGATCGACCCTGACTGGTACAAGTCATTCGGACCTGCTCCCAAGTGGCCGGACGCAGACCACCCGTCGAAGCACCGGCTGGACGAGTGATGCCCCCGCCCGTCCTCCGCGTGTGACAAGTGACGCCGTCTGCCGGACCTCCCGATTGAGGTCCGCCAGATGGCGTCACGGGCGTTTGTGACGGGTTCGCGCGAACCCGTCACACCTGTCACAACGCACCATCTTCCCTGCTCGGGACCACATTCCGGTCTGTCACAGCATCTGTCACAACCGGACCGGCCTGTGACGGGTTCGCGTAGCGTGTGACAGCGGATTCGATCTCGGACACCCGGTACCCGCGCACCTGGCGAACGCCCTCCTCGGACGCGATCCTGTCCCGTGTCGACACACAGCCGAACTCGCTCATTTGACGTCCCAGCGTGGTCGAGTCGAACCCGGTTACCTCGACCAGTTCAGCGTTGGGGATGAACTCACGCCCGTCCCCGTGACGGTCGACGTACTCGACCACCTCAGCCAACAGACTCGGCAACTCCTCCGTCGTCTGCGCGACCTCGACCATGGGAACGGACGCACCGAGCAGAGCAGGAGTCGACTCCTCACCGGCCGCGTGTCCGGAGAGCGTTCCTTCCGCGACTCGCAGAGTCCTACCCCGAGCGCACAACGTCCGCCAATCCTCGTTGGGCATGTAGTACGTGCGCACGACCGTCGCCAGCACATCGGCACCAGTCTCGGATTCCCCATCGGGCCGCAAGATGCCCACGCCCTTGTGGGACGCGAGGAGCCGACTGGAGTCATACCCCCGGGTGTTCATTTGCTCCCCGAGGATGATGTTCGAGTCGCGCCAGTCCATGACCCGCAGGGCGAACCGCGAACCGAGCACCGCACGCAGTCCGGACGGGATCGTCTTGGAGTCCGGCCGTTGAGTCGCCAGCACGAGCACGATCCCCGCAGCGGGTCCTTTCTTGGCAAGCCACGTCAGCAGTTCACCGACGTACTCGCCAGCCGTCACCCTGCGACCCTCGACCTCGACGGCCGTACGCTCCTCCAACGGCACCTGGACCTCATCCACGATGATCGCGGTGACAGGCATGTCGAGCACGGTGTCCCTGGAGATCGCCGGGGTGATCTTGGATTCGGGACAGACCTCGTCGTCCAACTCCCTCATGCGCCGATAGCGTCCCTGCACCTCCCCCACCAGTTCGACAAGCCAGTCGATGAGCAACAGGACATGCGCGGCCTCATCACCGGACATGAACCGGTGCGCGACCTGGGCTGAGGCGTCCCAGTCCTTGCCCGCCTTGAAGTCGGCCACGTACAGCCGCGTGTACGGATCCAAGATGAGACCGGCAGCGGCCAACCGCGCCGCGAACATCTTGCCTTGGCGAGGGATGGCACCGACCAGAAGCGACGTCCACACCAACGGCAGGTCGATCCGCCGCTGTCGCGCATCCCGACCGAACGGCACCGGCCGCCAGGCATCCCACCGGTCCGCACCGAGCAGTGGTGTCCGCATCGGCGGCGCCCCGTACGGGTCCGTGTCCGCGACCCACAACGCCACCCACCCGGCATGACCACCGTTGCCGCGCACCCGCTCAACGATGAGTTGGATTTCATCCACGGCCAGCGCCGACGCCAGCGCATCCCGGTTCTTGACGACGTCGGCCGCCTTGCGGGTCGCGGGCAGGTCGACGGTGACAGCCCAGCCGTCCCCCTGCCGCGTGGCCCGCTCGACCAGCCGCAGCGACTCGTCCTTGCCGATGAGCTTGGCGTCCCGGAACGCGTCCACGAGCACCTGGGGGTCCATCGTCCACGTCAGCGCGCGAGCACCCGCAAGCACAGCCTTTCGTCCCGGTGCCCCATCACGCTGCCGTCCCAGCACAGCCAGGAGCGCCGTCAGGACGCCAGCAACGCCCCACAGCAGGCCGGCGCCGCAGACAAGCGACACGACCAACCCAGCACACACGATCACAGCGAGCGCGACCCCGGTCACTCGCCACCGGAACAGCGACAGCGCTCGAATCTCCGCGAACTTGTCCGCCAGCTTTCCCTGAGCTTCCGCAGCTTGGCGGTAGTCGCCGACGGTCACCCATCGCCGCCACCACCGAAGCGCGGCCATGACGCCCCGGACAACGGCCCGGAGGTACCGCCATGGCACCCGCAGCAGCCACGCGAGCGCGTTCCGCACGGCTTGCCGCGCGTGGGTGCGTTCCTTCAGCCACAGCGGCACGCGAGGCGAGTACCGCCACCACCGCGCCACTCGATCGCGCGGCCGTTCGTGAACAACGACGTCGTTCACGAGTTCGGCGTCATAAACCGGCCCGGCGTTCACGAGGTCCCGGGGCTCGCCGTTCATGACCGCACCTCCTCGGAAAGCGCGGTCGCCAACCGCGAGGAGAGTCCTCGGGAGCAGTCCGTGACCTGGCGAACCCATGCGGGCGTGACGTCGACCCCGGGAGCCCAAGCCGCCCGCGCTTCCGCCAGGTAGTCAGCGAACAGCTTCCGGGCAGGCTTCTCCTCCGGTGGCCGGGCATCTGCCACCGCGACCGCCACAGCGGCGGTGAGCTTGTCCCGGAGGTCGGTCACGGCCTCAGCAGCCGTGAACACCACCAACGGCGGGACGGAGTGGAGCACCACACCGGACACCGATCCGGCAGCCCACGACTCCCAGGTGTTCATGACGTAGGTGGCCGTGAGCGTCGCCCACTTGGTACGACGGACCCATGAACCCGTGCGCACCCGATACCGGGCCGTCACCTGTTCCGCACGCAGGATGGCCAACAGCACGAGCGACACCATCGGGTCGAGCAACCACGCAGTGAGCCACGGCAGCGACCACGGCGCCGCACCACCGGCCGCAAACGCTTGAACGTTGGTCATCGTGAACGCGAGCCCGAGGACGATCCCAGCCCAACAGAGCCGGTCCACCTCGGCGCGCACCTGCTCCACCCGGAGCGCGACCACGTCAGGGTGGGTTTGGTAGGTGCGGATCTCCGCTGCCTCGGTTGCCTGTGATGCCAGACGGTCCACCTGGGAGGGGCGGGGCAGCCGCGATTCCGCGGCTGCCCCTTCCCGGCTGAAGCGGTTCATCGCTTCCCGCCCCGCGAACCATCGGCAACGATGGTCAAGGCGCGTACGAGCGTGTGCGCCGTGAACAGCGCTGGCAACCCGAGCACGACCGCGAGGAGCGTCGTGTTCTCAGTGGCGTAGGTGACGACCACCCACTGAGTCCCGGTAATCAAGCCAGCGAGCACGAGCACCCTGCCCGCGAGCGAGACTGCCCGCACCCCGGACCGTGCCGCGTCCGCTGCCGCACGTGCCTTGCGCTTGCCCGACCGCCACATGAGCACGACTCCGAGAAGGACACCGATCCCGGCAACCAGACCGGTCGGGCTGATCGTGATGGCGCTCATTCCCGATCCCCCGTCTCCCGACGTGCGAGCCACAGCGGGTAGACAGCGCGCCGATCCTCCTCGTTCAGCGCGCCCCACACCCCGAGCGACAGGTAGCCCGCTGTTCGGAACTCCACTTCCAGGCACTCACCGCGCACCGGGCACCCGGCGCACACCCGCGCGGCCAACTCCCGATCGGAGTGGATGTCACCGGAGAACTCCGGCGCCTGGCCGCTGGCGTACAACCTCATGCACTCGCCATCCGTGGTGACCCGGGTCCACAGGACGTCATCCGGAACGTCGGCGTACTGGTCGAGCCCCGCCGCGATCTGCTCGAAGTGGTCGCTCACCAGGCACCACCGGCACGCTCGACCTCACGAGCCATCCGACGCTGGGCAGCGATGTCGGCAACGTCCACAACTCCACCGGTCGCAGCGGCCTGGTTGGCCATCTCCGCGACCGCCTGAGCGGGCACGACGTAGCGGGAGCGCACCCGCACAGCAGGGAAGGCGTCCTCCCGGATCGCCCGGTAGACGGTGGCCGCGTCAACCCGCAGGATGCGAGCGGCCTCGGGAACCGTGTAGAACGTGGGCAGTTGGTTGTTCAGGGCAAAGTTGGTCATTGCAAGAGCCCTTCGCGAAACTGACATCATTCGTCCACAACTGACATCAGCGCTCATTAATGGCTAATTACCGCTCATGTCAGCGCAATCTCGTCTTCGTCAGTGCATCCCTCGCTAATGTCAGCGCTGAGGCGGAGCACGGAGGCGTACGTGGACGAGGATTGGCCTGCGGTCGCGTCGGCGATCAACAGCCGCGCGGACGAGCTGGCGCTCAAGCAGCGCGAGCTTTCCGAACGATCGGGTGTCTCGCTGGCGATCGTCCGCGAACTCCAGCAAGGCAAAATCCACCGCCGCCGCAGCCCGCGCACCCTGGAAGCCATGTCGATAGCCCTCGACTGGCACCCGGAACACCTGTCGGCCGTACTCCGTGGGAAGACCCCGCCGAGCCCCGACAGCACCACGACGTACACAGAGGACCCGGTCATCCCCCTGTTGCAGACCGTCATCCGCGAGCTTCGCGGCCTGCGAGCACAGGTGGGCACCCTGACAAGTCGCCTCGACGAGTCGGGCAGAACCCAACCGAGAAAGGAGGACTGACGCTCGTTCCACACGGGCATTTCGGTTCGCTGTCATGAGAACAGCAGACCGCGGCGAGGGGGGTGAAAATAATTGCCAGCACCTAACACGGGCCTTGTTAGGTCCAGTTAGGTCGGCATGTCACAACGGCCGGGGGGCCGCGTTGACAACTCGCAACCGCAGGGACGCCCGCACAAAACTACAGGCTGTCCGGCAAGAACTGAAGTACACCCAAGCCCACGTGGTCCGCTACTTCCTCGCCCGTCGTGAGCAGGTCCCCGGCCTGCCCCGGGCATCAGAGTCCGCGCTCAACATCATGATGTCGCGTTGGGAGAACGGCCACGTAGAGGTGACCGAACCCGGCTACCAACGCCTGTTCCGCGAAATCTACGGCCGCACCAACGAGGAGTTGGGCTTCCCACCCGAGCCAGCCAGCGAGAGCGCCGAAGAACTCCGCAACCGTCTACTGGTCTCCCGCACCGTCGACGCCGCCACGCTCGACCTCTTCCAACGCCAGGTCAACGACCTCAGAGGAGCCGACAAGCAGTTCGGCTCCCTCCCCGTCCTCGACCAACTGAGCGCCCACATCCGCCAGTTGGAAGCAATCCGCTCCTACAGCGTCAACCCCACCCACCGCGAACGCCTCTCCCACATCCTCACCGACGCCCGAACCCTGGCAGGCTGGAACGCCCTGGACCGGGGTTCCCAACTCCAGGCGTGGCAACTCCACGAGGACGCCAAGGTCTCAGCCCGCGAGGCCAACGCCCCACACCTCTTGGCCCACGCCGCCGCACAACAAGCGGTCATCCTCCAAGACATGGGCGAACACTCAGCAGCCGTGGAACTCCTGGAGTTCGCCCGCTATGTCGCCGACGCCCAGGCCCCCGCCCTCCTCCGCACATGGCTGGCAGCCGCCCACGGCGAGGGCCTGGCCGCCGTAGGCAACCGCACAGCCGCCCTCCAAGCCTTCGACGACGCCAACCGCCTCATGCCCACCGACCCCGTAGACCCCTCCCTCCCCTTCCTCCTCCTCGATGACGGCCACCTCACCCGCTGGCGCGGCAACACCCTCCTCAAGCTCGGCGACGAAGACGCGATCAACCAACTCGAAACCGCCGCCAAGCTCTTGGAGTCCTCCCCCACCGCAGCCATCCGAGGCCAAACCGGCATGTATGTAGACCTGGCTATCGCCTACGCCGTAGCGGGTGACCGAGAAAAAGCACTGGCTTACATCCGAAAGGGCCGCCAACTGGCAGCCCGCATCGACTCCGACCGCCAGCGGAAACGCCTAGAATACATTGACCTAAGCCCGGATATTACGGGTGGCTAGGTAATATAGCAACGGGATGATCGCTCCCGAACCCAACACTTCACCGTTTTTTATCAGTTCCAACATCCGATCCACGGGAATCCATTCAATTCGAGCAGCTTCTTCAGCATCGATCGGCTCACCAATCTTTTCTGCCGCCGTCCACATATATACATCTACGGGCGCGTCGACCATGCCTGGCAGCGGTTGGAAACTCATGACGTGCTCTGGTGGACCGATCGGCCGCCAGCCTGTTTCCTCTACAGCTTCCCGAGCGGCAGTCTGAGCCGGATTTTCATTTTTCTCCACTAGCCCACCAATAAGCTCATAACCCCATTTATTCACAGCAAAACGATATCGCCATAGCGTCAAAACTTCATTTCGTTCGTTAAGCAAGAATGCTATAGCAACATGATCCAATTTTACCACATGGTGCTCGAAACGACTTCCGTCCGGAGGTTCTACATCCACCAATTCAAGATTGACCCACTTATTCGCATATACAGCACGTCGACCGTGAATTTTCCAATGAATATTTTCATGGTTGGGTTCCATTTGATGATAGTAAACCAACAGAGACCCCCAGGCTAGTCGGAAGTTCGAGCTTTATTTAATCTAGAAGTATAGTTTGTGTTCGCGAAGATCTGCGCATTATTAAGGACTATATGGCAGTCGAACGAAGAAAGGCACGTTCCCACCCTTCACGTCCTACATTTGCCAATTACGCCAAAGGCATCTAATTTTCGATTGCACTCTTATTCAATAAAAATGCAACCGCTTGATTCAAGTTTGGTAAAGCTCTAAGTGAGATTGGATCAAAGGTGGTCCAGATTATAGGACTAACATCGGACACATTCGGCACACCAAGGGCTTTAAACTGCACGGAAAGCAGTTTCATTGCATCCTTGCCATGGCAGACAAATACAGGATCCTCTGCATCAATATTCTGGATAGTTTCTTGAATTGTGTTTACGACTTTTGTCATTCGAGTTAAACTTATTTCTGCGGCCTGCAGCAAAGCTTTAATAATTTTTTCTTTGTCTATACTGATGCCCCCTTGAGAGTCCGCCTTAACATACTTCCGCAAGTTGATTTCAGAAACTGGAAGTCTCCAAGAATTTAATTGGCTAGACAACCGTACTGCAGTTAAATACTTTGCGACAACACACATTGCATTGAAAACCTTATGCGCATCTACCATTTCAATACCGTAGCCGAGTTTCAGTGCCTTTTCGATATTAGAAACACCAAGAACGTAGCCTTCCATATCTCGATAGTCGGTAACCCAGGAGTTGACTGGGTATGTTTCCTCTACAAATTTGCCATGGTCGAGGTCAATTAATCCTCGAATCTGTACCTGCGCATCTTCAACAGTCCGCAAAAAATCGATAAGGCGTTGCCGATTACCCCCCTGATCAACATCGGCCATATCCACCGAGTCAATAATCTGCACGGTGGTGTTCGAGTCTAGATTATGCCCACTAATCCATTTTAGAAAAGCTCGATCTTTTGTACCTTCAACATATAGTTCCCGACGGTTTGGATCCATTTTGTGTGCAGTTAGTATCGTTCCAGGACCTCGACGAAGCATGCCCTATGATTCCTTTGAGTTCCTCTTGAGATTGATCATATTGTCGGAGAACTCATTTGCTACATCCGGTGAGTGAGTTGCAAGGATGATCTGTGGAGCTGCCCGCGAAGCACATTTAACAAGATTTCGGACCAACTTTCGTTGCCATGAAATATGCATCGAAAGCTCTGGTTCATCGATTGCCAGAACCGTCCCTTTTCGGCGTGTCGTCAATGCCGAAACCATCAAGTAGAGTAGCTGATGCTCTCCTGAACTTAACTGAAGCTCATCAATAATAGAACCATTTGAAGACTCGATCATGATCCCAAAACGAGCATTTACAGTTACTTTTTTATCTTCGAAAAAATCGGCCATTACTTGTTCGAAAGTAAGCAAGCGTTCTGCTATCAACTGTCGTGACTGAGCTCGTGATTGAAGGAGTTCGGTATATGTCTGCAATACAGTTAAAGCGTGCGTGTTTTCTTCAGCCGCAGACGAGTCCAACTGCTGGACCAATTGGGCCGGATCCCAGTCATCTACGCGCAAACCCAAGCGGCGGTGTTGCACCTCTAAGTCACTAACCTGTTCGATCGTCTGGCGGATCTGCAGAATGTTTATCGGTTTTTTGTCGGACCTTCTGAGGTCTTCGATAATTTTACTAAACAAATTCAGGTCATGCGTGCCAAAAAAGGCGGTTGAATCAAGTTGTGCTTCTCGGATAAATTCTTGGATAGCAGTAGCGATCGTCTTCTTTGCTTCTTCAGGCCGCAAGATCTCCGGCAGCAAGGAAGATGGCAAACTTGTAAGGCTGTCAGGACTGCTGTTCTTAACTTCTAGCAGGAATTTGGCCCGGCGTGCACGGTCAGCGTCGAAAAACTGAAGAGAAATATTATTGACAGCGGTATAGAACTGATGCCTAAATTCCTCTACTAGAGGTTGTTCAACCGGATTGAAAGCACCCTTCATTCCTTTGCGCTTTTGCAATTTGACCTGAGTTTGTCTAAATGAAATATCAAGAGACTCTCGTTCCGCTTTAACAATCAGTCGGTCCCCGTTAGTAAAGCTCAGCGAGCACACCTCAAAAGGAACTGCACGAAATACGTCAAAGTTTAGCTTCATAATTCCGTTAAGCATCTGAAGCAAGGTTGTCTTGCCCACACCATTCAACCCATGAATAATGAGAATTGAAGCTAACGATCCCTGCTCATCATGAGATGTAGGAAATGGAATTGAATGCTTGTACTTTCCAAACAATCCCGTAACTTTCAGTTCTTTCAACTGCAAGTCCGAATGACCTGGACTTACTGATTCTTGGATACCTTCTTTGCCAGCCAAAACTTTCCCCTTTTCCAGTGGAAGATTCATCATACTACTCAGCGCAAGTTGAGGAGCACTACATGGATCACGCGATAGTCGTTATGAACAGACCAATTTTTGGCACGCCTAGTTGCTGATTAACAACCTGATGCCTGCTAATGATTTCTCAGATGTTCAGCCTAAAACAGTTGGAGTAGCCCTACCAGCTTCCAAGCGCGGCATAGGAGCCATCTGGACGGGCCACCCTGGGTGCGAATCGGGGTGCGAGATGCCGACCAGCGAAGTTCGAGGATGCTGGCCTGAGGGACTTGTCGTTACATGTTGACACTGGTCGTCGCATGAAGCCTGGCCACGTCGCCGACTCAAAATCCGTCCAGTGTGCGTTCGAGTCGCACCGGGGGCACTCTCTCTGACCACGCAAAATCAGCCCGTGACCTGGGATTTCCGGGTCACGGGCTGATCTTGTTCTGTCCGGTGATGTCCGGCTGTGGCGGACCGTCTACGGGTGTCCGTGCCGAATGCGTACCGAAATCGGCACGGGGGTCAGTCCGTGCGGTACGCCTCGGTCAGCCGCCTACGGGCGATGTCCTCCTGCCCCGACAGGCACTTGGCGTAGATCTTGAACAGGACCTCCAGCGAGTGACCCGCCCACTCGGCAACCTGCTGCGGGGGGATGCCCGCAGCCAACTGGGTGGACACTGCGGCGTGGCGCAACTGGTAGGCGCGACGCGCCAGCGGTGATGCGTACTCCTCCTCGGTGAGCGCGTCCCTCCGGGCGTTGCGCCAAGCGCGGCTGTAGGTGGACTCCGACAGCAGCCCCGTGTCCCGATACCCGCGGAACAAGTGCCCTTCGGCGTCGGTGCCGAACAGGCGGATGTGGTTGCGCAGCACACGGCGAGCTGGGGCGGGCAGGGCGCGCTGCGGGTGTCGCTCTTCTCCCGGTGTTTGAGCTGTCGCCGGTCGCGCCGGGTACCCGTCTCACTCCAGGCGGCCCCGGTCTCCGGTGCCGACTCCGACAGCAACAGTTCTCCCCCGTCCTCGGTCACTCCGTCCGGGAACACCCACCGCTCTTCGGTCTCGTCCCACGCTGCGTTGGGGATCAGCAGGTCCGACTCTTCGAGGTTCGCCGCTTCCCCGGGCCGCGCGGCTGCGTAGTACATCGCGGCGAAGAACGCCACCAGTCGGCCGCCGCTGGGCTTCTGAGCGCCCACTGCGTCGAACAACCGTCCGGCTTGTTCCGGGTTGACGACCACACGCTTGTCGATCGCCTTAGAGTTCCTAATAAAGTCGTTGGACGTGTCGCCAGGTGATGATGCAGGTGGCGAGGGCGAGTAAGGCCTCGTGCATGTCGTCGCGGCGTTCCCAGCGGATGCGCAGGCGTTTCATGCCGTGATACCAGGCGATGGTGCGCTCTACGACCCATCGCACCGCGCCCAGGCCCGAGCCGTGCGTATGTCCGCGGCGGGCGATGCGAGTGCCGATGCCCCGAGCGCGCAACCGTCGCCGGTACTTGTCGTGGTCATAGGCCCGGTCGCCGTAGACCACCTTCGGACGATGGCGAGGCCGCCCGACTCGCCCCCGGACATCGGGCACCGCGTCCAGCAGTGGTTCCAACCGGGTGACATCGTGACGGTTGCCGCCGGTCAACACCACCGCCAACGGCACGCCGCCACCGTCGATCAGGACGTGGTGCTTGGAGCCCGGCCTGCCCCCGGTCGACCGGACTGGCACCGCTTTCGGGCTCCGCCGTGCGGCTCGCACGTGCGAGGAGCCGATCACCGCCCGATCCCAGTCCAGCCTGCCCGCCAAGCGCAACCCAGCGAGCAGAATCTCGTGCAACCGGGCTCACACCCCGGCCTCGTTTCATTCCGCCAACTGCCGCCAACAGGTCGTTCCCGACCCAAACCCGAGCCGTTGGGAAAGGAACTCCAACTGAATCCCGGTATGCAACACGAACAACACCCCGCACAGCACCTGCCGCTCCGGCAACCGCTTCCGACCAGGGTTACGCGACCTGCACTCCACCACCGGCAACAACGGCTCGATCCGCTCCCACAGCCCGTCGGACACGACCCACGGCGGCGAATGACCTCTCCTCACCGGTCCATGATCCACAACCGGCGACACCGCCACCACCCAAGTTGATCATTCTGTTAGGAACTCTTAGATGTCGGGGTGGGAGTCCGGCCCCGTCTGTCCGGGGCGGTTGGCGGCTGCGCGCAGAACGCCGGCAATCCGGGTGAGGGCGTCGCGGCGGTAGAGGACCTGGTTCAGCAGGTGGGAGATGCGTTGGTGCTCATGGCGCAGGAGCGACTCCTCCCAGCGCCGTTCGAGGGCCTTGGCCGGTCCTGGTTCGGCTTTTCGTGCTTGCGCGAGGACGTACCGGATGTCCAGATCCTGGAAGGCAAGGGGGTTGAGGTCCTGCACTAAGGCGAGGAGGTGGACGGCCCTCGCCGCGGCCTTTTGGCGGGATGTGGTCCGGATGACTTCGAGCAGTCGGGCGGCCATGTGGGGGTCTTCGCCCATCGAGGCCCAGAGTGATGCCGGGTCGAAGAGGATCCGGGAAAGACGGAGGCGACTAGGGAACTGACGGTCGTGGAGACCCAACCGGGCCAGGCCGAGGGCAATCGGCACCTGCCTCGGTCCGGACCCGTAGGACTCGAGGAGGGCTGCGATCACGAGGACGGTCTGCCTGAGTCGGTCGAGGTCTCGGGGAAGCGGCCGGTCCAGTCGGACCATTTCGTAGAGGAGTTCTGCTGCGATGTGGGTTGCCTCGGTGCCGAGGCTTCGGATGATTTCACCGAAGTGTGCAGCCAGCCAAGTCGGCAACGGCGTCGGGAGAGTCTTGGTCAGGCGGACCATGTGGTCGAGGAAGACCCTGCGGTCTCGCGGCGGGCAGGTCTCAGCGTAGTTGACGCCATCGGAGATCAGCGAGTACAGCGAGTCTACATCAGGCTGCCCGAGCAGATCGAGGGGCGGAAAAGCCAATTGCATGAGAAATTTCGCCCCAGGTGATGAAAGGGCTTGTTGCTGCGAACCGGCAGGGGCAGCGGTCATTAGCGGTTGGAGGGCGGAAAGTCCCCAGTGGATGTGCTGGTCGTGTACGAGCAGGCCCAGTCGGCGCAGTTGCTCCAGGGAAGGTGCGAACTCGTACGTCTCATCAATGATGATCGTCTGGCATTGCCGGATGGTCAGCGAACCATCCGCATCGCGCACGGCCTCGACCGTATCGGTCAGCAACTGCCACGATTTGACGGGCAGCGTCGCATACCAGAGCGCGGCCAGTCGTTCCCACTCCTCGCGCGGATCTATCGTGCCGTGGAACAAGTCCGCTGGTGTGGTCTGGCCTCCGAAGATGACGACCAAGAGGAGCAGGTTCGCCGTGCGGAGGCTCAGACGCACCGGGATCGACGTCCGCTGTGGGCGATACCCGTCGATGCCGCCCCAGTTGTCCACGTGGAGGGAATCGCGGAGTGCTCTGGCCAGCAAAGCGGTGAGCGCCTGCACTGTGGCCGACTCTGTGCGACTTGCCATGTGGCCCAGAAAGGACGTGACCGTGTTCCGCGTGCAGAGCAGTTCGAACGACAGCAGCGCGCCCAGGACAGCATAATCGGGTTCGGCGCTCATCATAGTCAATGCGTGGTCGCGGTACCGAGTGCTTTCGTAGGCATGCATGACGACCCGGTGGGTGAGCCGGGCCACCAGGTATTCGCCGAAGGTCGCATGCAGGAACTCGTAAGCGCTCTTTGTCCTCTCCTCGCCGCCGTCGACAGACGTCGCCTGCGAGACGTGGACGAAGAAGAAGCGGCTCACCAACTTCCTGGCCTTGTCGGACACCTCCGAGGATCGCGCGGGTTGGCCTGCCGGTCTGGTGAAGGCATCCAGATCGGCGGCGAGTTCGTCCTCCAGGACCGCTTGACTGCCCCGGTTGAACATCGCAAACGCGGCGACCGACAGCCTCTCCAACTCCTGCTCGACCAGCCGGCCCACCTCACCCTCCTCGGCGTACGGGTGCAGCTTCTTGATTTCCCGCACCGCGAACGACTCCAGCAGGCGTTCGTAGAGGTCCCCGCCGACGAACTCGTGCCCTTCCCGCTGTAGGGCGTTCTCGTTCGAGTCATACAGCGCCAGCATGAACAGCAGCAGCGGTTGGATCGCCAGATCCCGGTGCGCGAGAACCGTCGACCGCGACAGCGGTTTCCTGCCGGTGGTGGCGAAGTGGCTCGCATTGTGCTGGTTCCACTTCTCGAGCCACAGTCCGATGCGCTCGTCATCGAATGGTTCCAGCCGCAGGATGGGCGTGGACGCGGGTATGCGCACCCGCTGCGCCACGACCGTCCTGCTCGTCACCACGACGATGACCGGGCAGCCCCGGATGACCGCGCTGCGCTGGAAATCCTGGACCAGTTCCAGATAGTCCGCGCGGCTCACCGCACTGCTCTGGATAAGCTCGTCGAGCCCGTCCAGGATGACCACCGGATACTCGTTGTGGGCTGTGCGAACGAGGTCGTCCCACTCGATCCGCCGGGTCAGCGTCTTCTCAACAGCCGAGGACAGTTGCAGGTAGATGGGCGCGTCAGCAGCCACGCTGCGCAAGTCGACCCGGACGACCGGTCGGTTCATCGCGCCCAGCTGCGCGGCGAGCACCCTGGTGAAGACGGACTTGCCCGCACCGGGGTGTCCCAGCACCAGCAGCGGCAGCGCGGTGGCGGAGGGGGAGGCGAGGTAGCGCACCAGGAACTCTTGGATCTCGTCGTGAACCGCCAAACTCTTCCACCACGCCTCTTCGTGCGGGCGGTTGTTGTCAACATCGTGGGCCGCGACCCGGTAGGCCGGGTTGATGTAGGAATCTCTCAGAACCGGGAGCCTGGGCACGCTGGGTGCCCTGTCTATCTCGTCGTTGTACAGCCGCGCCAGTTCATGCCATGCGTCGATGAGCCTGTTGTCGTGCAGCTTCAGTTCCCGCACGGTCCTCATGCCTGCAAGGCCCAAAGGTTTTCTGCGCAAATTCTTCCGGATATGCGCGATCTTCGATTCGATGAGGTGAATTTCCGGGGCAAACAGGTCGTCAGATTCACGCAATCCGAGCCATATGGCAATGTTGCTGTTCTTGTCCACCGCTTGTGACAGATAGAGCCAGTGTTGATACGAAGAATTATAGGCCAGATTCCCCTTGATCCACGACAGGCGTCCCGAGAAGGCATCGCTGATCCTATCGGGCAGTATCTGCACGATGTGGTCAAGAATGGGGGCAGCGGCTTGGAAATGGGCTTCATGTAAGCTGGCTTGCAATTCTCTCCAGGATGCCACCAGAGCCGGAGCGGGTATTGAAATGGCGAGCAGGGCCTCGATGGTCACCGCGTTGATTTCGACAGGGCTTTCCTGCAGTAGCTTTTTGACGGTCGAATCCGTAGTAGAGCCGAGTTCTTTGATCAGCCTGGATGCATCTGACAACTGAGTGACCACGGCAAGGACGGCGAGAATCGTATGTGTGGCGACGAGAACGTCGCCCTGGGTCGTCCGGTCGGCCATCGACAGTTTGATCATCGCGGATCTCTGCAGGCCGCGCAGGGACTTCACCAGGCCACCCTCTTTGGTGAACAACCCGGGGCTCAGGTTCTTGATGAGCGCCTCGGCTTTGGCGGCATCGCCTTCCGAGTTGGCCTCGGCCCACTTGACAATCTTGTTTTGGCTCGGGCGGAAGGCCAGAGCCGCCTCGGAGAGCCGCTGGTACTGGTTCACTCTCCGCTCACGTGCTTCTCCATCGCGGCAACCAGGATCTCGAGAACGGCGGCTGCGGTGAGTGGCATGCGATCAGTGCTGGCTACCGACGGGCCGGAGTACTCCCAGGCCAGGCGAGCATCAGCCCGAGGCGCGCAATACAGGTGCGCGTGCACCGAACTCGGTCCGGTGACAGGCGTCAGGCGGACGACGCCCTGCAGGACCGTGGAGCGCGAAGAGTGGTGCAGGGTCAACTGCAAGGGTTGCCCGACCTCGAACGTGATGGTCAGTCCGCCGATGGTGAAGCTCCGCGCGGCTTGGTCTCCCTCAGCGTCGGGGAGAGCCTCGTGGAGGTCGTCGTAGGCGTCGGCGAGGATTTCGCCCAAGTCCGCCATGGCCTGGTCGCGGAGGGCGGTGCGGCTTTCGGTCTCGGCTTCGGCGACCGAGGTGGCGGTGTGGTCGGCCATCCGGCGCCGTTCAAGGCTGTGGGCTGCGTCGACCAGCGCGTGCTGTACCGGCCGCAGGCGCTGGGCCTGGGCGGCGAGGACCTCGCACACCGCACGCGCGTCCTGCGGGCGGGCGGCGGGGGACTTGTGCAGCAGCCGGACGACCAGTCGCCCGATGCCGGGTGGGGTGTCGGGCAGGTCGGGTGGGGCCTCGTGGAGGTGCTGGTTGCGGTAGTCCACGTCGTCCGGGCCCGCGAACGGGCGGGTGCCCGCGAAGATCTCGAAGGCCAGCACTCCCAGCGCGTACAGGTCCGACTTGGCGTTCGCGGGCTGGTTCAGCCACAACTCGGGAGCCATGTAGGGGAGCGTGCCCCATCCCGCCAGGGTGTAGGTCCCGGTCGCCTCGGTGAGATCCCTGGACAACCCGAAGTCGATGATCCGCCACGTCGATCCGAACCGGAGGACGTTAGCGGGCTTTAGATCGCGGTGCACGATGCTCAGCGCCGCGAGCTGCACCAGCCCACGCGCCACCTGCCCCACAACGTCGATTCCCCCTGCGATGTCAAATCGACCACGCGTCAACGAGGCGGACAGCGACTCGTCCGCGCGAGGCATGACTATCAGCAGGTCGTCGCCGCGGTAACAGTGGCCGAGCGGCAGGACCAGGTGGTCCACCTTCTCGCCCGACCGGTTCGCCTGCACGAGCCGCTGGAAGATCGCCACTTCCCGGTCGCGCTGCCGCCGCCGTTCCTCCGTGGGATTCGGCAGCCGGACCCGCTTGACGGCCACAGCGGCGCCGTCGGCCGCCGTGCCGCTGAACACCGCCCCCATCCCACTCGGGTCACCGATCCGGTCGGCTTCGTCAAAATTCCACTCAACGCCGTTGTTGTCCGTGAAACGAACCATTTGGCTGCTGCCCTCTCGCGCGGGACCTCAAGGTCAGACAGTGTACGAATGGCGACTCACGTCGGTGTGGGAAAGGTCGACCCTCTGACACGGCCGGGAATCCGGCACATCCCGCGGATGGCCGCCATCACATCGGGTAGATCGTACTGTGGTTCCACGGCCCTGAACCTGCCCACCACCGCGTGACGCAGGGGCAGCCGACCTTGCTCATCCTATGCCTCCTCGGCCGCGAGCAGCACAACGGGAATCCAGTTTTGGATGTACATGGGTGATTCATTCAGAGTGGGATGTCGACCAGTAACCGGGGGTGGACGAGGCGGACCGCCGCTGCTGTTCGGCGGGTCTTGACCAGGACACGCACTGTAGTACTCAACAATCGACTCGGCGGAAGGGAAGCCGGAGATCTCAGCACACTTGTCCCGACGTCAAATGCGCTGAACATACCGCACATTGCCCGAACTGGAGACCACGCTCTGCGTTTTCGCAGGTCAGGCCATGATCGGAGCGCGTCTGGGAGTCAAGGGGTCGTAGGTTCTACTCCTACGAAAGGTACCGTCATAATAATTATGTACGCAGGGCAAGCACCTCCGAATGGCTACCTGATCACTTCGCGGCATCTAGAGACGACTTTCGACGCTCCATGATCAGCGGCACCCGCACTACGATGACCAGCGGCTTCTTGGGCAGCGGTGTGCAACCTGCTCGGGTCTCCCCGACTGCTCCATTGAATTTAATCTCGTTGCGCATCCCGGCGAAGCCTGCCCGGGGGGCACTCGCAGGATGCACACAGTTCCTGACCTGCGGATACCTGATAATCCGGGTCGTGGTCAATCGCCTGTTCGGCGATTTCGCGGCCCGTGGCGGCGATCGGGGCGATGTCGCTGGGCAGGACCGCTGTGATGGTGGCCTGGTTGTCCCGGTAGTGCACCTGGACTGTCAGTTGGGTCAGGTCCAGCAGTCGCTGGAGCAGTTCCGGGGGCGCGTGTCGCAGGTTGGTCGCCAGGTGGGGCAGGGCGTCGAGCAGGCTGGCTTGCTCCGTTGTCGGATGATCGCGTGCGGGCATCTCCTTTTCCAGTTGTTCCAGGGTGCCGTTCACCGCGCGGCGTTCGTTCTCCAGGTCGTCGTAGCGCTGCCACGGTCCCTGGGTGACGGGGGCGTCGGGGTCAGCGTTCTCCCCTTGGTGCAGCAGGTTGTCCTGTTTGCGGACGGCGTCGGCGATCCTGCGGTGCAGGCGTTGGCGCTGCCGGTCGCGCTCATGGTCGGCGGCGATGTCGTTGGTGTCGACGTCGGCGAGGAGCAGCTCGCGGCGCTCCGAGATCGAACAGGCGTTCGACAAAGAAGGCTTCGAGTTGCTCGAGGATGAGGTCCTCGCGGATGTAGACCGTGGGTGGATGGCCCTCTTGCTTGTCCGGGCGGCCGCGGTTGTTGCCCGCCGGGTGGCATCGGTACATCCGGCGGTACGTCCTGACTACACCTCGCTGTTTGCCCCAAGGGATCAGGCCCGCAGACCCATAGATAGCAACCCCCACCCCTGCACAGGGCCGAACGGCCGAGCGCACCCCTGAGCCCTTTTCATCCTGCTGTGGCTTCGTGGTTCTGCAGGACGTGGATGGCTTTGGCGATCCGGCCGATGCGGCGTGGGCAGCAGCGGACTTTGCGCAGGATGCGCCAGGTCTTGAGCTGGGCGTTGGCGCGTTCGCCGGGTCCGCGCAGGCGGGCGTGGGCGCGGTTGGCGTCCTTCTGTGACTCGGGCTTGCCCCGCCCCTTGTAGGGGGGATCCCGTGCCGGCCAGTGGCGTCGTAGCGGTGGTAGCCCTTGTCCGCCAGGGCGATCAGCCCCGCATCGCGCAGAGCGCCGAGAAGGTTCCAGATCCGGGCCGCGGCGGTGTCATGGGTGCTGCCGGGCAGATCACCCGACACCCACGCCGATCGTCCCGTCCGGTGACGCGACGACCTGCAGGTTCACCCCGTGCATCCTGTGTTTCCCCAAGTAGAAGGGCCGGTCGGCGGCGATGCGGTCGATCGGGATCAGCGTTCCGTCGATCACCACGTAGGCCATGCCCTGACGCTTGGCTTTCCGCAACGCCGCCCGCAGCTTCGGGGCCCGTGTGGCGAGCAACTCCACGGTCTCGCCCACGTAGCGCCAGCAGGCCGTGGTCGAGACCCCGAACCCGGCACCGACCTCGGCGAACGGCTCGCCTTTGCGCAGGTGCACCAGCACCAGCAGGGCCTGCTGCCCCGGGTCGAGCCTGCGCCACACCGACCCCAGTTCTCTGCGGTGGGCACGGATCAACCCGGACACGAAGGTCAGGGTCCGATGTGACAACAGCAGAGCGACACGGTAGAACAACATCTGAAGCCCTTGGGTGGACGGGGATCTTGGTCGATTGACGTCCTATCAAGGGCTTCGCCATGTCCGGGCACGACACGCCGACACCTGGCAACCCGTGATCAACGACAAACCCTGCACACCAACACATCCAACCCAGGATGAAAAGAGCTCCCTGTGTTCACAACCGCGATTCACGAACTGAGGTCCTCTGTGCTCCGATGCCGGCCGCCCAGAAGAATCGACCGCGAGGAGGAAGACCAGCGATGAAATTTCACGGTGAAGGACGAGGGAGGAAACCGGCTCCCTTGGTCGTCGAAAACCTGGGTGGCACCCCGTCCGGGCTGGACTGCCGATCCTCGGGCACCTGGGCCGAAGCTTGCCGCTCAGGGGCGCCTCGGCGCCGTGTCACCGAGGCCACGAAGGCGGTGCGGGGAGGTCCTCCCCGCACCGCCTTCGTCCTGTGTCAGCCCCGCCAGTCCCAGTCGGGTCCCGCGGCGAATCTGGACAGCACCTCGTCGAAACCGATCAGCTCTCCGAAGTTGGTGTCCAGCAGACCTGTCAAGCCCGGAAGGAGAGCCTGCAGGAGTGTCCGGATGCAGGGGACACCCGAGTACTCCAGTGTGATCAGGTCGAACTCGCCGAGGCGTTCGGCGATCTCGGCCAATTCGTCCTGCTCGTAGTCCTCGATCACGCGTCCGGAGAGGTCAACCCCGTACCAGCACTCGCCGACCGTCAGACGGTCGAACGGCGGCATGGGCTCATATGTCCCCACATCGCGACAGCGCGACACCAATTCTCCTGTTCCGTCCTTCACGGACAGCAGGACGATGGTCGGTCGCACGCGAACTCCTTCCTCGACCCGATGCCCACGGGCGCAGGACCTGGAAGTGTCTCACCGCTTGAGACCGCCCACCCCTGGCCGTCGGCAACCTGCCGAAGCGGTCGTGGGTGGCCTCTGTTCCCCGCACTTCGAACAGCCTTGCGTCAGCTTCACATGACAGGCGGTTCCACCCGCTCAGAGCGGCCACTCCCCGACCAGGTCGGGAGGTGTTCCTTCACAGATCCGGGTCACAGCCTCATCGAGGTCACCCGGGTGGGCGAACAGGTAGTGGTCCACCCCCGCGAACAGCGCCCCGGCACCCACCATCAACGTCATGTGCGACCTGTTCTGCCCCACCGGGTGGAGATCGACACCCGCCAAGTCGCAGTACTTCCGGTGCGCACTGGGCGCCAAGCGCTTGACCGCGCCGATCACGCCGAACTTGGTGTGGTCGAAGTGCCTGACGCCGTTGAAGTCCACGAAGGGCGGGTGTTCGACGGTGAGACCTTCGAACTCGCGGACGAACGCGGTGGGGCCTCCTGGCAATTCCAGTTCTGCCCACGCCGCCGAACACGCTGCGGTGTCGACGGTCCGACCGGGGAACCACCCTGCGGTCCGCAGGAGCCTTTCGACCTCGACGGGAAATCTCGTCTTCGCGTCAGCGGGCACCAAGGTCAGTCGCTCCTCTCATGACCACTGTGCTGAAGCACGACAGACAGGATGGCTCGATCGCTCCCGTCTTGGTCCCCACCACGATGAACTCGACATCCCTGAGCTGTGCGCCGGGGTTGTCTCGCAGAACCTTACTGCAAGCGCGGATCTCCGCGCAGTTTCCGGCATCACCCGCGTAGGTCTGCCCACCCCGCTTGAGGTCGATCTCGGGGGTCGGTGCCACGGCGTCGAATCTGCCGGAGTAGCCGACTTGCCACTCGTCCGGGTCCGTACTGCCCTTGATCCTGGCCACCGCGGTCATGGCTGCTTCATTGGGAGCCTCTGCTGCCGCATCGCGGGCCTCCGCCAGGAGGTCATCGCAGTTGTGGACGAGCAGGGGGGATGTGCCTGCCAGCACGTGGTAGGTGTGGGTCTGCTCGACCGTGAGGTCATGGGCCGTGCCCCCGTCGGTGAAGTGGCGGGTGGCTGTGACCTGGAGCCACGTGCCCGAGGAGGTCTTCAGCCACGAGCCGGACCGGACCTCGGCGATCGGTGTCCACGTGCCCAGGTCCGCCACCCACACCGGGTGCCAGTCCGTGCCCGCCAGCGTCGACCCGTCGGTGAAGGTCAGCTCGGTCCTGGTCGGCTCGTTGTCGTGGACCCAGGTGGTGGTGACCTCCCGGTCGTACGACGTGCCCGTCGCCGGGTCGGTGGCGATGACGTGGTCGCCGACGTGGACCTGTTCGATCGGTTTCGTCGAACCGTCCGCCATCAGGACTCTGGTGCCCGGGGGGAAGCTGTGCTTGGTGCAGCTTGCCAGGATCGTGTCGAGCTTCTCCTCGCCAGCCTTGGCCAGTTCGAGGGTTCGTTCCCGCCACCTGTTGAGCTTCTGGCGGATGGCGGAGATGCGGTCCTCGTAGGCCATGGCCTTGCGGACAATGGAGATGATCTTGCCGGCCGTCTTGACCAGCTTCAGGAGCTTGCCCCACGGGATCAGGCCCGCGCAGGCCCACAGGTCGAGCTTGGTGAAGCAGCCCTTGATGTCGTTGAGGCCGGTGAGGTCGCCGATGATGTCGGGGAGTTCCTCCTTCATCACCCCCCAGAAGCCCTTGTCCTCCTCGACCTCCTTCTCCATGCGCGCCAGTTCAGTGTCCGACATGCCCATCTCGCGGGCGGCCTGCTGCTTGGATTCCTGCTGCTTCGTGTTCTTGGTGTGGTTGGTGTTGGCGCGGACCTTGGCCGCCGCGGCGACGGCGTCGTGGTGGGCCTGGGAGACCGGGTCCGGTGAGGTCAGCCTGCCGCCGTTGGTGCAGTTGGTGTGGAATTCCTCGCAGTCCGGGATGCGCTCGCCGCTGGTGTCGCTGAAGGTGGTGGGGTTGTTGTTGGCGTAGCCGTAGGCGTTCATGCGGAACGACTCGGTGGTCTCGAAGACCGGGTCGGTCGTGACGAAGCGGCCGGTCCTGGGGTCGTAGGAGCGGGCGCCGACGGCGGTCAGGCCGCTGCTGTCCTTGATGCCGCCGACGAAGCCCTTGTCGTCCGGCCAGTAGCGGGGCTGGGTGCCGCGCGGGTTGCCGAACGGGTCGCTGTAGCGGCGGGTCACGTAGAGGTTGTTGGCCTCGGTGATGGACACGTCGTCGGTGCCGTGGTGGTCGCCGGTGAAGTACTGGAGGCCGTTGAGGTTGCTGCGCATGGCGACGGTGGCGCCCGCGTGGGTGTAGTAGCGCTTGGTGTTGATCGCGCCGTTGGTCAGGCGGATGGCCTCCTGGCCGGGCAGGTACAGCGTGGTGGAGGTGGGCTCTCGGCGCAGCAGGCGGTTGCCGTCCGCGTCGTAGAGGTACTGCGACACCGCGCCGTTGGCCTCGGTGGCCTTGGTCAAATGGCCTTCGGCGTCCCACTCCAGGGTCTGGGTGGCCCCGGCGATCTTGCGGGTGAGGGTGTTGCCCGCCGCGTCGTAGGTGTACTCGTCCAGGGCGGTGCTGCTGCCGCTGACCCGGGTTGTGGAGGTCACGGCGTGCGGTCGCACCGACGTGGGCCCGGAGGCGGGCACCGCGTAGGTCTCGGTGGTGGTGCCCGAGGCCGCCCGCTTGGTCAGCGACAGCCGGTTGCCGATCTTGTCGTAGGTGTAGTCCTGCCAGTACGGGGCGGCGCCGCCGAGACCTGCCACGGTCTTGGTCGCCGCGCAGTCGCCGTTGGCGGGGGTCCAGGCGCTGGTCATGCGCTGGAGGTGGTCGTAGGTGAAGCACTGGTTGTCGACCGGGCCGTCGGCGGGTGTGTCGGCGATCTTGAGGACGTTGCCGTTGGGGTCGTAGGAGTACGTGCGGTCGGTGACGAACGGCTGGGTAGTGGTGTCCCGCTTGACCTGGACGTTCTCCAGCCTGCGGGTGCCATCGGCGTAGCTGGAGCTGACCCACACCTTCTTGGGGCTGGCGCCCAGCGTCACTCGGGCGGTCTCGCCGTACGGGGTGTACATGTGCTCGGACGCGTAGCTGTTGAGGCCGTGCGTGGCGTCCGGCTGGTCCATGGCGTTGTAGTCGTGGACCACGGTCTCCTGGGGCAGCGCCCCCACCGCGGGAACGGTCTGCGAGCGCAGGTTCCCGCTGATCCCGGTGTAGCCGGCCTGGTAGGAGTACGTGCCCGCCAAGGTCCCCTCGCTCGATGGGATGACCACCGAGGTCTGCGTCGGCCTGTTGAGGGCGTCGTAGGCGTCGACGCGCTGGGTGTAGGCGTCGGTGCCCACCCACCGGGTGGACGAGGTGAGCAGGCCCTTGCGGAGCGTGTCGTAGCTCCACTCGGAGACCTTGGGTCCGGTGGCGGACCCGGTGCGGGTCTCCGTGCGGCGGCCGAGGGCGTCGTAGGTGAACGCGAGGACCTGGCCGCGGGCGTCCTTGGCCGTGGTCATCTGGTCGAGGGCGTCGTAGGTGTACTCGCTGCGGCCCCGGTCCGGGTCGACCTCGGCGCTCTTGCGGCCGAGGACGTCGTACTCGTAGGTCCACTGGTTGTCGAGGGCGTCGACGACCTTGGCGAGGCGGCCCTTGGCGTCGTAGGTGAACTTGGTGGCGTCGTAGGTGGCGCCGTCGTAGGTTCCGCTGGCGCTGGGGGCGTGGTACTGGCGGCGCTCGACCACGGCGCCGCGGGCGTCCTTGATGACGCCGGTGGCGGTGCCGCCCTGGGGCGGGGTGGTGAAGGTGTTGTCCCCGGCGTACCGGGCCTTGGTGCGCCACAGTTCGGTGTCGAACCGCTTGAGGATGGTCTCGGTGGGGCGGCCGAGGTCGTCGTACTCGGTGACGGTCTGGTTGGGGACCGCGTTGTCCTGGACGCCGTGGAGGGTCGCCGAAGGCGGGTCCTGGTTGTAGTAGGCGCCGTTGACCTTGTAAGCGGCGCCGCGGGCGTCGTAGTGGTTGTCGGTGATCAGCCTGCCGCCGTCGATGCCCGGGGTCTGGGACTGGCGCAGGCGCAGCAATCCGTCGTACAGGTCGTACGACACCGCGTAGGACCCGTTGTCGCGCAGGGACTTGCTAGTGATGACCGTGGGCTGCTCGTTGTGGTAGGCGTAGGAGTACTCCGTGTTGGGTGTGTCGGTGACCGCCCGCCCCGGCTTCCACACCTTGAGCACGCGCCCGAGCGGGTCGTAGGAGGCGTCAGCGCGTTCGCCGTTGACCCCGACCTCCGTGGTGGACACGCCGCGGGCGGTGTCCACGGTGGATGTGGTGACCCAGCCCATCCGGTTGGTCGTGGCGATGGTGGTGGGGTTGCCGGTCGCCGGGGTGTAGGTGGTGGTGGTGATGCCGCCGTCGGCGTCGGTGGACTTGGTGGTGCGACCGTAGGCGTCGAACTCCGCGGTGGAGATCTGCTGGTAGCCGGTGCCGTCCCAGCGTTCGCCCCGGGTGAGGTCGCCCTGGGTGGGCGCGGCGCCGAAGGCTTGCCCGTCGTAGGAGGAACGCACGTCGGACACGACGTCCGCGGCGGTGCCCGGCCACTCCGAGCAGGGCTTGGCGATGAGCTTGACCGTGGAGGCCAAGCCGAGCACCCACGCGCTGGTGTTGCGGACGTAGGTGGTGTCCGAGCAGGTCTCGTCACCGGTGACGGCGAGGTCGCCCTGGTCATCCACCCTGGTCGCGAAGCCCCACTCGTCGTAGGTGGTGCTGGAGCGGGTCTTGCGCCAGGTGCCGTCGGCCTGCTTGCTGCGGTTGGTCACGCTCTTGACCCGCACCATGTACGCGGTGTCGGCGCCGACCACGGCGGTCTCGATCAGCTGCGGCTCGGAGATCGCCCCGGAGACGACCTGGCCGCCGCTGAACAGCCTGGTCTCCCGGGTGAACCCGCTGAGCTGGTCCCTGTCCTCGATGGTGCCGCCGTCGCCGTCGGCAACCCACACGTCGCGCTTGGCGCCGCCGGGCAGGGTGTCGCCGTCCATGCCGCGCAGGTAGACGGTCTCGGTGGTGGTGCGCACCCCGTTGGGCTCGCCGCGGTGGGTGCGGACCCGGCCGTAGCCGCGGTACTCCGACCAGGTGCGCTCGGCGGCGTCGGCCTCGTCGTTGGAGTCGTAGTGCCACGCGGCGCCGTCGAGGTATTCGTACTGGGTCTTGACCTGGGATGGACCGCCGGTGCGGCCGTCCTCGGTGACGGCGGTGACGACGTACTTGTGGAACCAGTCCAGGCGCGGCTGCTGGTCGCCCGGCGGGGTCCACCACACGGGGTAGCAGCGCAGGGTGTTGGTCTCCGGGTTGGCGGGCATCCGGTTGACCCGGTTGCAGTCGGCGCCGGAGTACTGCACCTCGGTCAGCCCACCCGCCTCGCCGAGGACCTTGGTCAGGCGGTAGCGGGTGAGCGGGAGCAGGCCCTCCTCGGCGTCGACGCGGTTGTGCATGGCCACGCCCGCGAAGGTCACCTCGGGCAGGGACGCGGTGCCGCCGACGTGGCCGGTGCGGGTGATGCCGGACAGCCACAGCGCGGCGGGACTGCCATCGGTGGTGGGCGGGAACTCCTGGCGCAGCGCCCACGAGTCGACGTCGACGTGAGTGGTGCCCGACAGCGACTGGGTGCGGACCTTGGTCAGGCGCTTGGTGGTGAAGAACGCCGGGGAGAACCGGCCCGCGCAGTCGGCCTCGGCCGCGGTGCAGACGCGGTCGAACGGCACGTCCGGCCACGACGCGGCGTTGGCCGCGGTGAGCTGGGCGGGGTCGCAGGTGATGGCCCCGGAGGGCAGGCACCGCTCGGCGACCTCGAACAGCACGCGCGCGGGAGCGGCGGCGAACAGGTCGGTGGAGCGCAGACCGTAGTCGATGTGGTTGAGGCGGCCCGCGGCGGTGTAGGCGGTCTTGGTGCCGTTGACACCGCCGCGCTTGTAGTGGTTGGTTTCGCGGTCGTAGTGCAACGACATGGCGTTGCCGTGGGTGTCGACGACGAGGTCGACGTTCCACCGGTACGCCTGCTGGCACCACGAGTTCGCGAACGCGGCCTGGTGGCAGGGTTCGAGGTTGTTGTTGCCGTAGACGGGGGCGGTGAACGCCGACCCCGTCTCGGGCTTGCCCGCGCTCCAGCCGGGCAGGCGGTTGAGGCCGAGGAAGTACTGGGTGCCGTCGGGGGCGGTGACCTTCCAGTGCTCGCCGTCGTTGTCGCCGTTGGTGGCCCCGGTCAGGTGTTCGATGCGGGAGCCGTCGTCGGTCTCGGGGCGCAGGGTGCCGTCGGGCTTGCGCAGCAGCTTGCCGGAGATGCCGCCGAGGGAGACGGTGTACTCCTCGCCCTTCCAGCACAGGTCGCCGACCTGGGTGCTGCCCTGGTTGCCGGGGTCGTCGGCGCAGGCGGTGGAGGTGCGCTCGATGAACCCGCCCGCGTTGAGGTCCCAGCCGTCGCCGACCCAGGACGCCTGGTTGTTCGTCGCGGACGTGCGACCGTCCACCATGGACGAGGTGTAGGAGAACGCCAGT
The DNA here is from genome assembly GCF_021056305.1 of Actinokineospora sp. PR83. Taxonomy (NCBI): domain Bacteria; kingdom Bacillati; phylum Actinomycetota; class Actinomycetes; order Pseudonocardiales; family Pseudonocardiaceae; genus Actinokineospora; species Actinokineospora sp. PR83. The sequence goes on along the minus strand of NZ_JAJCXD010000073.1, from coordinate 573 downwards.
GACGGTGCGGGACCGCCGGGGGCCACGGGCAGGTTCAGCGGCAGGGTGTAGCCGAAGTCGCCGGTGGACCCGCCCGCTGCCCAGGACCCGGACGGGGCCAGGCTGGTGGCGCTGTAGTCGCCTCCGGGGCCGGAGGCGGAGGCGGAGGCCACGAGCAGGGTGCCCGTCGTCGTCGCCCGGGAGTTGACCGCCGAGGTGACCGGCACGTCGGCCCTGAGCCGCTTGGACCTGGGGTCGTTGGTGGATCGGATGGGGGTGCCGGTGCGGCACTCGGTCTTCTCGGGGGTGCTCAGCAGGCAGGACGGGTAGCGGGTGAAAGTCAGGCGGGACCCGTAGTCACCGCCGTAGGCGCCCGCGAACCCGCTGTAGTCCAGGTCGACGGACACAGCGCCGCCCGCGGTGCCCGCGGCGTCGGCGACGCGCAGCACGACCCCGTCGACCCCGGCGCGGCGGGCCACGTCCTGGCCGAAGGTCTCCACCTCGACCGCGCCGCCCCGGCCCGCGGCCAGCACGGCCCCGGTCCTCGCGGCGGCAGCGCGTGCCTTGCCCGCCGCGGGCCACGCCGCCGCCGGG